>JANONQ010000065.1:0-6379 GCA_031420935.1 Novosphingobium sp.
CTATCACTCTGTGAAAGCAGGGGCCCTGTTGTCGCAGGGATAATGACGGGGCCGAACTAGGATCGACGTGTGTTCAAAGGCGTTGTTTTTGCCCGGGCTGAGTAACCCGTTAAAGGCTCAAAACCCAATAAGTGCCAACGATAACGAAGCACTTGCTCTCGCAGCGTAATTCTAGGGGCTAACGCCCTGAAGTTACAAAGTTAGAACGCGGTCGGGCCGACCGGGCAACAGAACGGATTCCAGCGGCCCGGGGTGGGCCGGGCAACAGAACCACCCCACCTTATTTCACTGAGCCATAGCCCGGAGCCGCCCCGCTTCTGTGGTAAATAACGCGGGTGCCGGGCAACAGAAGCCCCCCACCTTATTCAATTTCACTCGGATGAGATCGCGGCGAGCCTGGCGTCGCGTTCCTTTTCGAACTTCAGGCAATCGAGCATCTTTCCGCCGGCCATGAACACGGCCCCAGTGCAGGCCAAAAACAGCAGCTTGCCGCCAAATCCCGGATATTGCACGAGATAGACGCTGCCGCGCTCAACCGCACCAAGCGCGAGCGCATAGACGATAAGAAAGGCCTCGAACCGAGTCTTGATGACGAACAGGCGGCCAATCTTGCGCAACATAGTTAATCCCTTGATAGCAATATGACACCGCAAGCATCATGCCAGATGTGCGGTTGAGCGCAACCGGCTGGTTAACCGAGGCGGCGCCTGTAAGGCATTTCGACATGTTCGGCTGACACGATCGTTCGAACACGGCTGGCTGCACAGTTGCCAAGCGCATTGCCATTCGTCATAGCCCCTCGCGCGGGGCAACAATGGGCGAGGCGTGATGGCAGACAGGGTTGATCGCTCAGGACTTCAGATCGATGCGCGATTGGCGCAGTTTCTCGACAGCGAAGTGCTGGCGCCGCTGGGCCGCGATGCGCCCGCGTTCTGGCAGGGATTTGCCGCGCTGCTGGGCCGTCTCGTTCCCCGCAACCGGGCGCTGCTGGCACGGCGCGACGCGCTGCAATTGCAAATCGACGACTGGCATGAGAGCCGGGCGGGCAAGCCGCACGATGCGGCCGAATACCGCGCGTTCCTGAACGAAATCGGCTATCTGGTTCCCGAGCCCGAGGATTTCACCGTCTCGACCCAGAACGTCGATCCGGAAATCGCGGTGATGGCCGGGCCGCAGCTGGTCGTGCCGGTGCTTAACGCCCGCTTCCTGCTCAACGCCGCCAACGCCCGCTGGGGCAGTCTCTATGACGCGTATTATGGCACCGACACGCTCGACGCTCCGCCGGCGCGGCCCGGCGGCTACGATGCGGATCGCGGCGCAGCGGTGATCAAGGCGGTGCGCGCTTTCCTCGACCTAGCAGTGCCGCTGGCCAGTGGGAGCTGGGCTGATTTGGCCAACCCGGAGGAGCGGGGAATCGATATTCTCGATCCCTCGCAATATGCCGGAGAGCGAGACGGTGGCCAGCGCCGCCTGTTCTGCAACAACGGCCTGCATATCGAAGTTGTGTTCGACCGGTCGCATCCCGTTGGGAAAGACGATCTTGCCGGGATCGCCGATGTCATCCTTGAATCGGCACTCACGACGATTGCCGACCTTGAGGACTCGATCGCGGCAGTCGATGCGGACGACAAACTCGCCGCCTATCGCAACTGGCTGGGAGTCATCCGCGGCGACCTTACCGACTGCTTCGAGAAGAGCGGCAAACAGGTCACGCGCGCGCTTGAGCCCGACCGCGAGTGGTTATCGCCAGACGGCAAGAACTTCACCCTGCCGGGCCGCAGCCTGCTGTTCGTCCGTAATGTCGGCCATCTGATGACCAACCCGGCGATCCTGCTGGCGGACGGCAGTGAGATTCCCGAAGGCATCCTGGACGCGGTCATCACCAGCGCCATCGGCGCGCATGACGTGAAGGGTCTGGGCAAGTATCGCAACAGCCGCGCCGGCAGCATCTACATCGTCAAGCCGAAGATGCACGGGCCCCAGGAATGCGCCTTCACCAACGATCTGTTCGACGCGGTGGAAGATCTGCTCGGCCTGCCGCGCCACACCGTGAAAGTCGGGGTGATGGACGAGGAGCGCCGCACGTCGGTCAATCTCGGAGCGTGCATTGAGGCCGTGCGAAATCGCATCGTCTTCATCAACACCGGCTTCCTCGACCGCACCGGCGACGAGATCCACACCTCGATGCGGGCCGGTCCGATGATCCGCAAGGGCGCAATGAAGCAGTCGGCGTGGATCGATTGCTACGAGAAGCGCAATGTCGCCATCGGGCTCAAACACGGACTTTCCGGCCGCGCCCAGATCGGCAAGGGCATGTGGGCAGCGCCCGACCGGATGGGCGCGATGATGCTGGAGAAGATCGCTCATCCCAGGTCCGGCGCCAACACCGCCTGGGTGCCGTCGCCGACCGCGGCGACGCTGCACGCGATGCATTACCACACGACCGACGTGTTCGACGTGCAGCGCGGCATTGCCGGTCAAGCCGTCCCCGATTTGGGAACCCTGCTGACCATTCCGCTCGCTACCGGCATCAATTTCGCCGAAGCCGAAGTTCGCGAGGAGCTGGACAACAATGCGCAGGGCCTGCTTGGTTATGTCGTGCGCTGGATCGATCAGGGCGTCGGCTGCTCCAAGGTGCCCGACATCAATGATGTGGGCCTGATGGAAGACCGTGCGACGTTGCGCATTTCCTCGCAGCACATGGCCAACTGGCTGCTCCACGGGGTGTGCACCAAAGCGCAAGTAATGGATTCGCTCCACCGCATGGCCGCCAAGGTCGATGCGCAAAATGCCGGCGATCCGCTGTATGAACCGATGGCGGGGAACCGGGACACCAGCCTGGCTTTTCAGGCGGCGTGCGAGCTGGTGTTCAACGGGATGGAGCAGCCGAATGGCTACACCGAACCGTTGCTGCATGCCTGGCGGCGGAAGAAGAAGGCGATCTAAACTCCTCCTATTTTCACGAAGTGCAAATGGGGAGGTGGCGCGCCCGAAGGGCGTGACGGAGGGGTCTTTGCCCAGCCGCATTACCCCTCCGTCAGCGCTTCGCGCTGCCACCTTCCCGTTTGTGCTACGCAAGAACAGGGAGGATCGAGACCCGCTAGAGTTGCGCCGTCAGTTCAACCTATCTCGCGGCAAATTCATTCGCCCAGCGTAATTTCCAAACGATTCAACCACTCCCTGGCCTGTTTGGGTTCACCCGGGGCAGTCGATGCCACCGGGCCGCGCGATGTCTCGAACTCTTGGTGGAGCGGGAAGGGCTCCATCCCGAGATCGGCGCGCATCTTGTCGATGGCCCGACCCAAATCGCATAATTCTGTCACGACTGGCGCCCATTTGGCTAGCGACGCGCGGTCCTGCCTATGGCCGAACAATCCCCAGGACCCGGCAGCGGTTTTTTGCAGGGCGCTGACAAGTGCTGCCCGATAGTCATCTTCCAGGGCGGCCCGGCGGCTATCCAGCCGTTCCAGGCGATCAGCTTTTGCCATGGGAGCCCACGCTTAGCAGTCGCGCCACACCCACAAACTCGTCCACGCTCAGTGTCTCGGCCCGCCGCTGCGGGTCGATGCTCAGCTTCTCTAGCGCATCCAATGCGCCGGGCAGGCCCTTGACGCTCTGGCGCAGCATTTTCCGCCGCTGGCCGAAAGCGGCCTCGGTCAGGCGTTCAAGCATCCTGGCCGAAACCCCCGCCGGCATTTCCGTGGGCACAACATGCAACACCGCCGACATCACCTTGGGCGCCGGAGTGAAGGCGCTGCGGTGGACTTTCATCGCCAGCTTCGCGCTCGAGCGCCACTGGGCCAGCACGGCGAGACGGCCATAGCCACCGCTGCCTGCCGCCGAAACAATGCGCTCGGCGACCTCGAGCTGGAACATCAGGGTCAGCGAGGTCCAGCGCGGCGGCCAGGCCTCGCCGCCAAGCCAGCCGGTGAACAATGCCGTTCCGACATTGTAGGGCAGGTTGGCGACGATCGCGTAAGGTTCATCGAACAATTCCGCTTGGTCGACTTTGAGCGCATCGCCCTCGATCACCTCGAGCTGGCCGGGGAAGGCTTCGGCCAGTTCGGCCAGCGCCGGCAGGCAGCGGCGGTCCATCTCGACGGCGGTGACGCGGGCACCGGCGCGCAGCAGCGCGCGGGTCAGGCCGCCGGGGCCGGGGCCGACTTCGAGCACCGCGCGATCCTTGAGATCGCCGGGAACGGCGGCGATGCGGTCCAGCAATTGCTCGTCGAGCAGGAAGTTCTGGCCGAGCGCCTTGGTCGCCATCAACCCGTGGCGGGCGATCACTTCGCGCAAGGGAGGGAGGGGGGCGGTCATCGGGGGCCAGTATTGCGCCGGGCCTTCGACAAGCTCAGGCCGAGCGGGTTTCGCTTCTGTAACAGGTTCCGCTCGTGCTGAGCTTGTCGAAGCACTTTGCGCTACTCCGCCATTCGCCGGCCTGCGCATTCGCCGGCCATGCGGATCGCCGCGATGGTCGCCCCGGCGCTGGCCTTGCCGGTCCCGGCGATCGAGACCGCGGTGCCATGATCGGGGGAGGTGCGCACGATCGGCAGGCCGAGGGTGATGTTTACCCCGAGGTCGAAGTCGAGCGCTTTCACCGGGATCAGGGCCTGGTCGTGGTACATGCAGATGGCGACATCGTACCCGCCCCTTGCATGCGGTGCGAACAATGCGTCGGCGGGATGCGGGCCGGTCGCATCGATGCCGGCGGCCTGCAGCGCGGCGATTGCGGGGGCGATGATGCGGGCTTCCTCGCCGCCCATTCGCCCCGCCTCGCCGGCATGGGGATTGAGCGCGGCGATAGCCAGTCGAGGGGCGGCGATACCGAAATCCTGGGTCAGCGCCTCAGCGACAATCCGCGCCCGGCGCTCGATCAGTGCCTGGGTGAGCAGCGCGGGCACTTCGGCGAGGGAGACATGTACTGTCAGCGGCACCGTGCGCAAATTTGGCCCGGCGAGCATCATCACCGCGTCTTCGGCAGCGATGCCGCAGGCGGCGGCGACGAATTCGGTCTGCCCGGGATGGATAAAGCCAATCTCGGCCAGCAGCGCCTTGGCGATGGGCCCGGTGACTATGCCGCCGGCCTCGCCGCTGACCGCCAGCGCAATGGCCTCAGACAGTGATTGCAGCGCCAGCGCGGCACCAGCGCGGCTCGGCTGGCCGGGGCGGTAATCGCCGTCGGCATCGCCCCAGACCGGCAAGGCGCGGGCGAACACCGCCGCCGCCTCCGCCGGATGCCCAATGCGCTCGACCGGGAGTGCGATGCCCCGGGTCGCGGCGGCGGCTGCGATCAGGCGCGCCCCGCCCACTGCGAAAAATGGCGGCAAACGGTCTTTAACGCGCCGCGCCCAGGCTTCGGCAAGCAGTTCGGGTCCGACCCCGGCCGGATCTCCCAGCGAGACGGCGAGCGGCGCGGTCATCCCGGGCGCGCGCCGCTCAATTATAGTCGATCACCGCGTCGCGGCGCAGATCGCGCAAATACATCTGCGCGCGCTTGTTGACCCGGTCTTCTTCCATCTGCGTCATCAGCTCGTCGAAATTCGGGCCGGCAGCGGATTTGGCATCGTCGCGGCCGCACAGCATCAGCACGCGCACGCCTTCTTCGATCGAGCCGAACGGCGGCGAGGTTTCGCCGACCGAAAGGGTGAGCACCGCTTGCTGCAAAGGCCCCGGCAGATCGCGCGCCTTGACCTGATCGTTGGTCACGACCTGGGCACCCTGCTGGGCGGCCACCGCATCGACCTGGCCGCAGCCACGCGCCTGCTTCATCGCGGTGGCGAATTCGCCCGCCTTCTTCTGGGCCGTGGCCGCAGTGGTGCCGGCGGGGAAGTTGATCGACACCTGCTTGAGCGCCAGCAGCGCATCGCGCGGGTCGGCGGTCAGCACCTGGCGCTTGTCGATCAGATAGATGACCGAATAGCCGCCCTGCAGCTCGATTGGTCCGATCAGTTGGCCCGTCGTCAGCTCGCGTGCCGCGGTGCCGAGTTCGGCGGGCAGCTGCTCAAGCCGCACCCAGCCGAGATCGCCGCCGACCGCCGCGGTCGAAGCCTGCGAATATTGTCTTGCATAGGCGACGAAACTTCCACCCTGGCGCAGCTGATCGACAATGCGCTTGGCGTTTGCGGCCACGCTCGGCTTTGTTTCAGGCGTGGCCGCCAGAAAAATCTCGCCGATCCGGTATTCCTCGGTGCCCTTGGCCGCTTTCAGCCGCTCGACCAGCTCGCGAACTTCCTCGTCGGCGACATTGACGAAGGGCTGGACATTGCGGCGCAGCAGCCGCTGCCACGAAAGTTCACCGCGGATCTGGCGTTTGAGCGAGGCCGGCGCGGAACCGATGCGGGCAAGATAGGCGTCCATCGCCTTGGTGTTCTGGCCAAAA
>JANONQ010000066.1:0-1581 GCA_031420935.1 Novosphingobium sp.
GAGCGCCACCGGATCGCCCCGCCAGCTGCCGCAGAGCGGAAAAGTGAGATTGGCCTGGTAGATGTCGCCCGCTGCGATCGCCTCCTGCAAGGCAGCGAAGGCGTGGGCATAGCCGCCGGGCGACAGCTGCGGCTCCATCGGGCCGAGCGAGCCGCGCGGGCCCTCGGCGAGCTCCAGCAAGCGCTGCGGCACTTGCACGGCGGGGATCGTCTCATAGCCGTCAAATGCGCCGAACCACACCAGCGGGCCATGCGCGCCGCTGCGCCCGGCGATCAGCGGGGCCAGCCGCGATTCCAGCGCGAAGCCGGCCTCATAGGCGATCATGCCGGCAAGATCGCAGCCCTGGCGGCTGAGCGCCTCGATCCGCTCCAGCGCCGGCTCGACTTCATCAGCCCGGCGCGCGACGATTGTTTCCACCGGCGCGCGGTAGAGCCGTGCGTCGCTGGCGCCCTCGCCCCGGGCGTCGTCGAGCAGGATGAAGGGTTCGGGCATGCCGGCCATCTTCTAGCCGCGCGCGGCGGCAGTTGCAAAAAGCCTCTCGCGCAGATCGCCGACCGCCCCTATCAAGTCGGCGACGCGCGGAGTGGAGTAAAGCAATGGACGAGATTTTCATCGGTCTGGGGGCCAATCAGGAACGACAAGTGCTGAAGCTCGGCCGGGCGAACCGCCACGGGCTGATCGCCGGTGCGACGGGCACCGGCAAGACGGTCACCCTGCAAACTATCGCCGAGCAGTTTTCCGCCCAGGGCGTGCCAGTGTTCGTCGCCGATGTGAAAGGCGACCTGTCGGGCATTGCGATGGCCGGAAGTTCTCAGTTCAAACATGCCGCGACGCTTGAGGCGCGGGCCAAAGAAATCGGCATGGCAGACTACGCCTATACCGACAATCCGGCGATCTACTGGGATCTTTACGGCAAGGCCGGCCACCCGATCCGCACGACGATTTCGGAAATGGGCCCGCTGATGCTGGGGCGGCTGATGGGGCTCAACGAGACGCAGGAAGGCGTGCTCAACATCGCCTTCCGCTATGCCGACGACAACGCGCTGCTGCTGCTCGATCTTGGCGATCTGCAATCGGTGCTTATGCAATGCGGCGACGCGGCGCGGGAGCTTGCCACCAAATACGGCAACATTTCCAAGGCCAGCGTCGGCACGATCCAGCGCCAGCTGCTCGCCTTCGAAAGCCAGGGCGCGAATATGTTTTTCGGCGAGCCGGCATTCGAAATCAATGACTTCCTGCGCTGCGACGATTCTGGCCGCGGCTACATTAACATCCTCTCCGCGCAGACGCTGATGCGGAGCCCCAAGCTCTACGCTACATTCCTGCTGTGGCTGCTGTCGGAACTGTTCGAGGCGCTGCCGGAAATTGGCGATCCGGATAAGCCCAAGCTGGTATTCTTTTTCGACGAGGCGCATCTGCTGTTCGACGAGGCACCGGACGCATTGTTCGACAAGATCGAGCAGGTGGTCCGGCTGATCCGCTCGAAAGGCGTCGGGGTCTATTTCATCACCCAGAACCCGATCGACATCCCCGAGAAGATCGCCGGTCAACTGGGCAACCGCGTGCAGCACGCCCTGCGCG
>JANONQ010000067.1:0-3120 GCA_031420935.1 Novosphingobium sp.
TTGATCGCCGAGGAAGGCTCTGGCGTCATCGTGGTGATCAACCGCCCGATGCAGCGGCTAATGTCGCGCACCATCGAAATCAAGAACAGCATTCGCGCCGGTGAGGTCCCGCCGATGGAGGAACTGCGCGATTACGGCGTCGGCGCTCAGATTTTGGCGGAACTTGGGGTGCATGACATGGTGCTGCTCACCAATACGCATCATACGCTGGTAGCACTGGAGGGCTATGGACTTTCCATCGTCGGTGAGCGGCGGGTGGATTGACTCATAGCTTTCTTCCCCCTTGATGGGGGAAGGATACGAAGCCTTGTCGAGCGTAGCGAAACTAGGCGCAGTCGGTTGGGGGTGAGCGTGCTGCAGGCGTTCCCCTTGGAGGCAAGCGCACCCCTACCCAACTCCCCAATCAAGGGGGAGGACGCCGTTTCGAAAGACAAATATATGGCAAAATTCCTCATCGTCGAAGCGCGTTTCTACGATCATCTCAACGACATGCTGATCGCCGGCGCCAAAGCGGCAATCAAGGCCGCCGGACATAAATCCGAAGTCATAACCGTACCCGGAGCGCTCGAAATCCCGGGCGCAATCGCCCTTGCGGACGCCAGCGACGACTATGCGGGCTACGTCGCCATCGGCGTCGTCATTCGCGGCGAGACCTATCACTTCGAGATCGTCGCCGGCGAAAGCGCCCGGGGGGTGATGGCACTGACGATGGACGGATTTGCCATCGGAAACGGGATCCTGACGGTCGAGAACGAGGCGCAGGCACTGGTCCGCGCAGATCCGGCGCAGAAGGACAAGGGCGGCGAGGCGGCCAAAGCGGCGCTGGCGCTGCTTGCGCTCAAGGAGCGGTTTGGCGGGTGACCAGCACGCGTGGCAATGCAGGCCGACTAGTCATCACAGTTTGCGCTGAACAATCCCAATTATACAGTTGTAGTTCATAGTCGCATGGTAGAAGAATGCACCTAAACCGGGAGAATGTATTTTGAAGCTCAAAATTCCCGGTGTAATCTTGGCGCTTAGCGCCTTTGCAGCGGCACCGGCCGCCTTTGCCGCCTCCGACGTTTTGTTCCTGGATGACATCGACGCCGGTAAAAAGACTGACCCGATTGAGGTAATGTCCTGGTCATGGGGCACAAGCAACTCCGGTACCATATCGTCGGGTTCGACAGGATCACGCCGCGTGACCTCGCCGCGCGACGTTTCGTCCGGAATTGCTACGGGAAAGCGGGATTCGGCATCCGGGCAAGCGAGCGGGCGGAGCGATATTTTCGCAGTTTCGTCGCTTGACGAAGTCCACATGTTCTCAATTACCCTTGATGGCGGATCACCGGAAGCGGCAGCGCTTTGCGCGACGGGCAAGCATTTCCCGAAAGCCACTCTCATCGCCCGCGGCGAGGTGTTTACGCTGGAAAATGCGGTTGTTTCCGACTGCAAAAGCTCCAGCCAGATGGCTGCACCATCTTCGCACGGTGAAATGCCGAGCCGAATTAGCACTAACGTCACTGTGCCCCGGCAAACCCAAGGCGCGACATTCGGTGAGCGCTGCAACGCCGGCATATGTCCGGCGCCTAGCGTGACGCTGACACTGACCGGCAAGATGAAGCATCAGAAAACCGGCCACGTCACCTTGATGAAATAAGGCGGCGGGCGGCGGGCCCTACCAGATTTTCACCCGCTGCTCAGGCGCGAGATACAGCTTGTCGCCTGGCTTGACGTCGAACGCCCTGTACCAGGCATCGAGATTACGCACGGTCAGCGCGCGGTACATGCCGGGGGCGTGACCGTCGGTAGCGATGCGTCCGCGCAATGCCTCGTCGCGGATCTTGCTGGCCCAGCTCTGGGCATAAGCGATGAAGAAGCGCTGGTCGCCGGTGAAACCGCCGATGACCGGCGCTTCCTTGCCGCCCAGTGATGCACGGTAGGCATCGTAGGCGGCGGCAAGGCCTGCGACATCGGCGATGTTCTCGCCGAGCGTCAGCTTGCCATTGACGTTGAGACCGGGGAACGGCTCATAGGCGTCGTACTGGGCAATAAGCGCGTTGCCGGCGGCATTGAACTTCGCCTTGTCGGCATCGGTCCACCAGTTGCGCATCTTGCCTCTGGCGTCGAAGGCGGCGCCATTGTTGTCAAAACTGTGGCTGATCTCGTGGCCGATCACCGCGCCGATCGCCCCGTAGTTGAACGCGGGATCCGCTGTCGCGTCAAAGAACGGGCGCTGCAGGATCGCCGCCGGGAAGTTGAGCGCGTTTTGCACCGGCAGATTGACCGCATTGACCAGCTGCGCATTCATCCACCATTCGCGCCGGTCCATCGGTTTACCGATCTTGGCGAGTTGCTGGGCATAGCGCAGCTTCTGCGCCGCCTGCTTGTTGGCATAGGCGTTGATCGGGGTAACTGCGAGGTTGGCGTAGCTCTTCCAGCTATCGGGATAGCCGACTCCGACTTCGATGGTGCGGACCTTTTCCAGCGCTTCCCGCCTGGTCGCCGGCGCCAGCCATGAAATCGCCTGGACGCGCCTGGCAAAGGCGGCCTTGATCGCATCGGACATCGCCTGCACCTGCGCCTTGGCCGATGCCGGGAAGTATTTGGCGGTGTAGAGTCTGCCCACCGCGTCGCCCATGGCCTCGTTCAGCGCCGCGAACACACGCTTGTCGCGGGGGCGCATCTGCTTGGTGCCCTGCAGCACCGTGCCATAAAAGCCAAAGCGGGCCTGATCGAGTTTGGCCGGCAGGACATCGGTGTTGGCGTTGATCTGATGGAACACCAGCCAATCCTTCCACGCCTGAACCGGCTGGCTGGTGACCAGCGCCGAGAGCTTGGGAATCGACTGCGCGTGGTAAGCCGCGAACTTCGGTTGCCGGGCCAGACCAGCGCCGGTGAAAAACGCGTCCCAGTCGATCCCGGGCGCCTTGGTGGCAAAATCGGCGCGCGCCCACTCGCTCGCCGAGCGCTGCCAATCTTCGCTCTCGGCCCGGGTGGCATGAGCCCGGGCGATTTTCATCTCCAGGTCATATATCCGCTGCGCCCTGGCCTCGGCATCGGCAATGCCGGCATCGGCGAGCAACCTGGCGATATAGCTGCGGTAGTTCGTCCGGATCGCCGCCATCTTGGGGTCGGCGG
>JANONQ010000068.1:0-3454 GCA_031420935.1 Novosphingobium sp.
CGCCGAGGCCTATCCGCGCTATGCGGCGGCGCTGGAGCAGGTGGCGCAAGTGCTGCGCGACCTTGCGCTGAAGATCCCGCCCAACGCCGGCGGCGGACCGGGGGCGCTATGGGCGCTGGCGCGGCAGGCATGGCCGCTGGCCCGGCTGGACCTGCCCGCCCAGCGCGAATTGCTCGGCATTTTCACCCTGTCAGCGCGCGAATTCCTCGATGGCTGGTTCGAGAATGATGCGGTCAAATCCGCTTTCGCCTTCGATGCGGTGGTCGGCAATTATGCTGGCGTTTCGACACCGGGATCGGCCTATGTGCTGCTCCATCATGTCTTCGGCGAAGTCAACGGCAAGCCCGGCGCCTGGGGCCATGCGCTGGGCGGCATGGGCGCGATAACGCAGGCGATGGCGGCAGCCTGCGGCGATGCGGGCGCCGAGATCAGTCTGGAAGCGCCAGTCGCGCGGGTGCTGGTGGACGGCGGCAAGGCGGCGGGCGTGGTGCTGGAAAGCGGCGAGGAACTGGCCGCGCCCATCGTCGCCGCCAATGTCGGCCCGGCGCTGCTCTACCGCCAACTGGTCGATGAGACCGAACTCGATGCCGATTTTCGCCGCCGCATCGCCGGGTTCAAGACCGGCTCTGGCACCTTCCGGATGAATGTCGCGCTCAGCGAATTGCCCGACTTCACCGTGCTGCCCGGCAAGGGTCAAGCCGAGCACCACGCTTCGGGCATCGTCATTGCGCCGGGGCTCGATTACATGGACCGCGCTTTCGACGATGCCCGCGCGCTGGGCTGGTCGCGCCAGCCGGTGGTCGAACTGTTGATCCCCACGACCGTCGATGACAGCCTCGCCCCGCCCGGCGCGCATGTCGCCAGCCTGTTCTGTCAGCAGTTCGCACCGCAATTGCCCGCCAATCCCGACGGCACCACCCGCTCGTGGGACGATGCCCGCGAGGCGGCGGCGGATTGCATTGTCGATACCGTCACCGCACACGCGCCCAACTTCCGCGCCAGCATCATCGCCCGGCAGATCCACTCGCCGCTCGATCTCGAACGCAAATTCGGCCTGATCGGCGGCGATATCTTCCACGGCCGGATGAGCCTCGACCAGATGTGGTCGGCGCGGCCGGTGCTGGGCCACGGCGACTACCGCGCACCCATAAAGGGTCTTTACATGTGCGGCGCGGGGACTCATCCCGGCGGCGGCGTGACCGGTGCGCCCGGGCATAATGCGGCGCAGGCGATCCTGGCGGACCGCTCGCTGCTGGGGCGCTGGCGGCAGCGGTGATGTGTGGCGGGGCTTCTCGGACCATCACGGACGTTTGCGCTGAAGGCTTATACCAAATCTCCTTGGTCGAAACCTACAAAGTCCCTCCCCGGTGGGGAGGGGGGATAAGTCGCCGTCAACGAGCCTGGTATTAGCTGGAGAAGGTACTAATTCTCTTCCGCCGCCTCGATCCGCGCCAGCAGCGCCTCGACCTGCACCTGCGCGCCGGCCACCGCGTTCAATTCCGCCACCACGCCGTCGAACGGCGCGGTAAGCGTGTGCTCCATCTTCATCGCCTCGAGCGTGAGCAGCTTCTGGCCCTTGGTCACGGTGTCGCCCTTGCGGACGTCGACGGCGATGATCTTGCCGGGCATGGGGGCGAGAATGGTGCCGGATGAGGCGGGGCCGCCAGGGTTACCGTGGGTGCGGCTCCGCTTGAAGACGAAGCTCTGTCCCATGTCAGCCACCAGAACGCTGTCACCGTAAATGATTGTCGAAAGCTTCGCCGATTGTTGCACGGGCTTGTCGAGGATATAATTCTTTCCTTCGCAGCTGACTGCAATGTGGAAGCGCGACGGTGCCGACATGCGGAAACCGGCAAGCAAACGCCATACGGAGCCCGTATAAGGCTGCGGTTCCTCTCGTTTTTTGTAACGCCAAAGGTGCACTGCATCGCTGTCGCCCATTTCGTCGTGAAGCACGGCCATAGCGGCTGTATTAACGATTTCGGACGATGGCTCATCGCTGCCCACCAGTTCCGCTTCGTGTCGACCGATGAAGCCCGTATCAACCTCACCCGACCGGAACTCTGGATGTGTTAGCGCACGAGCGAGAAAGGCGACATTCGTTTTGACCGGGGCAATAATAGAATTGCCGCACGCATTAGAGAGCTGGTAGGCCGCAAATTCTCTCGTTTTCGCATGCGTCACGATCTTGGCAATCATCGGGTCGTAAAACGGCGAAATCTCGTTACCAAGTTCGACCCCGGTTTCGATGCGTACCTGATGGAATTCGCCGATGTCGAAGAAGTCCAGCCGCCCCACACTCGGCAAGAACCCCTTCGCAGGGTCTTCCGCATACAACCTTGCTTCCATCGCCCAGCCGTTTATCGCCAGCTCGTCCTGCGTCTTGGGCAGCGGCTCGCCCGACGCGACCCGCAGCTGCCATTCCACCAGATCGACGCCGGTGATCTCCTCGGTCACCGGGTGTTCCACTTGCAGGCGGGTGTTCATTTCCATGAACCATATCCGGTCCGCGCGCAGGCCCTCGCTGGCATCGGCGATGAACTCGATCGTTCCCGCGCCGACATAGTCGACCGCTTTTGCTGCACGGATTGCTGCGCAGCATAATGCCTCGCGGGTTGCAGCATCCATGCCGGGTGCGGGAGCTTCCTCGATCACTTTCTGGTGCCGGCGCTGCAGCGAGCAGTCGCGCTCGAACAGGTGGACGACGTTGCCGTGGGTGTCGCCGAACACCTGCACTTCGATATGGCGCGGGCGCTGGATGTATTTCTCGATCAGCACATGGGCGTTGCCGAACGACGCGGTGGCTTCGCGCTGGCACGAGGCGAGCGCGTCGGCGAAATCCGCCGGAGCCTCGACCAGCCGCATGCCCTTGCCGCCGCCGCCGGCGACCGCCTTGATCAGCACCGGATAGCCGATCTTGCCGGCCTCATCGGCGAGCACGCCGGGCGACTGGTTCTCGCCGAGATAGCCCGGAGTGACCGGCACCCCCGCCGCCGCCATCAGCTTCTTGGCCGCATCCTTGAGGCCCATGGCGGTGATGCTGGCGGGTGACGGGCCAACCCAGATCAGCCCGGCGTCGATCACGCTTTGCGCAAACTCCGCGTTCTCCGAGAGAAATCCGTAACCGGGATGGATCGCTTCGGCGCCGGTCTGCTTGGCGGCGGCGATGATCTTCTCGCCGACGAGATAGCTTTCCCGCGCCGGCGAGGGCCCGATATGCACCGCCTCGTCAGCGGAGCGCACATGCAGCGCCTTAGCATCGGCATCGGAATAGACCGCGACGGTGCGGATACCCATCGCCCGCGCGGTGCGAATGATCCGGCAGGCGATCTCGCCGCGATTGGCGATGAGGAGGGATGTGATCATGAGCGACCTATAAACACTGGTTCACAACGCGAAGAAGTTTATTGTCTTTGCCCAACCACGGTCCGCCAGTTATTGTGACATCAACTTT
>JANONQ010000069.1:0-22127 GCA_031420935.1 Novosphingobium sp.
CTCCTCACCCGAGGGCGCGCGAGACTATCTGGTGCCAAGCCGGGTGCATCCGGGCAAGTTCTACGCACTTCCGCAGGCGCCGCAGATGTTCAAGCAGCTGCTGATGGTCGCCGGATTCGACCGCTATTTCCAGATCGCCCCCTGCTTCCGCGACGAGGACGCCCGCGCCGACCGCTCGCCCGGCGAGTTTTATCAGCTCGATTTCGAGATGAGTTTCGTCACTCAGGACGATGTGTTTGGTGCTATTGAGCCGGTGCTGGCGGGGGTATTCGAAGAGTTCGCCAACGGGCGCAGCGTGACGGCAGCGGGCAGCTTCCCCCGCATTCCCTTTGCGGAATCTATGCTGAAGTATGGTTCGGACAAGCCGGATTTGCGCAACCCGATCGTCATTCACGATGTCGGCAGCCATTTCGCGAAATCGGGCTTTGGCCTGTTCGAGAAGATAGTCGGCGGCGGCGGCACCGTGCGCGCCATTCCCGCGCCCGGCACTGCCGGGAAGAGCCGCAAGTTCTTCGACGACATGAATGAATGGGCGCGCGCCGAAGGCCATGCCGGGCTCGGCTATGTCACCCGGAAGAGCGGCGAGTTCGGCGGGCCGATCGCCAAGAACCACGGCGAGGAAGGGATGGCCGCGCTTTATGCGGCGATGGGCCTGGGCGCAGACGATGGCTGCTTCTTCGCCGCTGGTAAGGAGCTGCACGCCGCCAAGCTGGCAGGGGCGGCGCGCACGCGAGTGGGCGAGCAGCTCGACCTGATCGCGCAAGGCGACTTCAAATTCTGCTGGATTGTCGACTTCCCGATGTTCGAATATGATGAGGAGGCCAAGAAGGTCGATTTCAGCCACAACCCCTTTTCGATGCCGCAGGGCGAGCTGGAAGCGCTGGAGACGATGGACCCGCTCGCCATCAAGGCCTGGCAATACGACATCGTCTGCAACGGCGTCGAACTCTCCTCGGGCGCGATCCGCAATCACCGGCCCGATATCATGTACAAGGCCTTTGAAATCGCCGGCTACAGCCGCGAGGATGTCGACACCAATTTCGCCGGCATGATCAACGCCTTGAAATACGGCGCCCCGCCGCACGGCGGCTCCGCCCCGGGGGTGGACCGCATTGTCATGCTACTGGCCGATGAGCCCAACATCCGCGAGGTGGTGGTCTTTCCGATGAACCAGAAGGCCGAAGATTTGATGATGGGCGCGCCTGGGCTGGTGAGTGCAAAGCAGCTGCGCGAGCTGAATATCCGGCTGGTGGAGCAGGCAAAGGGGTAAAATTTGCCGTGGCTGTGAAACTGTGTTACACAGTCTCACATGAAGAACGTTACCATCGCCCTCGACGAAGAAACCCACCGCAGGGCCCGCATCCGCGCGGCCGAGTTGGGCACGTCACTTTCGGCGCTGGTTAAGGATTATCTCAACGGGCTGGCGGATGGCGGCGCTCCCGCCTCCGCTCCTGCCGGAGTGCGCGAAATGCCGATGCCGTTCAAACAGGCCGAACCCGCCAAGGACGGCCCGCCGTGGCTGGTGGACGGCAAGTGGGTCTACACCCGGGACGGCAAGCTGCGGCAGTCCGGTGCGCTGCGGCATCTGCCCGAATTGCCCGATGATTTTGACGAATGGACGCCGGAACTCGAAGAGGCATTCAGTGACCTGTATAAGGCCTGGAATGATGACGACTTCGATCCATTGCCATGAAACTGTTGCTCGACACACATGTGATGTTCTGGTGGCTTCGTGACAGCCCCCGCCTTGGCCAGCGCGTCAAGGCGCTAATTGCGTCCCCCCAGGCCGAATTGCTTGTGAGCTTCGCCTCATTTTGGGAGCTGACCGTCAAGGCGAGGATCGGCAAGATGCCGGAATTCGGTTCGGCCGTGATGCGCGAGGCGCAGGCGGGCGGCATGACGATACTGGAAATGAGCGCGCGACACCTTGAGGTCCTGGAGGGTATTGAACCCCGTGCGGATCACAAGGATCCTTTCGACCTGCTGATCCTGGCTCAATCCATTGCCGAAGCGGCGACCCTCGTGACCCGCGACGCCAAGTTGCTGACATATGACGTGCCGACAATTCGTGTCGGATAATGTGAATCCACACCCCCACTTGCCAGCACCGTTCCTGCGCATTAGGGCGACAACCGAGATTTCCATCCTCCACTTCACAAGGGGCATTTTGATGAGCGACACCGCCGATCGGGTCAAGAAGATCGTAGTCGAACACCTTGGCGTCGAAGCCGAGAAGGTTACCGAGGACGCCAGCTTCATCGACGATCTGGGTGCCGACAGCCTCGATATCGTCGAACTGGTGATGGCGTTCGAAGAAGAATTTGGCGTCGAGATTCCCGACGATGCGGCGGAGAAGATCAGCACCGTTTCGGACGCGATCAAATATATCGACGATAACAAGGCCTGATCCTTTTGCCCTGAGGCTGTTGGTGGACGGTGCTTGTTGGGAGGGGCAGGGCCAGAAGTTCGGCAGGCTCGGGCCATAAGGCGCTGGGCCTGTCGCGTTTTCGGAGAATTGCATGCGCCGTGTCGTTGTCACCGGATTGGGCCTGGTCACGCCGCTAGGCGCAGAGGTCGAAACTGTCTGGAAGAACCTGCTCGCCGGCAAGTCGGGCGCCGGCCGGATCACGCGGTTCGATGCCTCCGACCAGAAGTGCCTGATCGCCTGCGAGGTCAAGCCGGCGGATCACCCTTATGGCTTCGATCCCAACAAGCGCGTCGATCACAAGGTCCAGCGCCAGGTCGATCCTTTCATCATCTACGGCATCGATGCCGCTGGCCAGGCGATCGAGGATGCCGGGCTGACCGACATGGACGAGGCGATGCGGCTGCGCACCGGCTGCTCGATCGGCTCGGGGATCGGCGGCTTGCCGGGCATCGAGAGCGAAGCACTGGTGCTGGCTGAAAAGGGCCCCACCCGGGTCTCCCCGCATTTCGTCCATGGCCGGCTGATCAACCTGATCTCCGGGCAGGTCTCGATCAAATACGGGCTGATGGGCCCGAACCACGCCGTCGTCACTGCCTGTTCGACCGGTGCCCATTCGATCGGCGATGCGGCCCGGATGATCAAGGACGACGATGCCGACATCATGCTGGCAGGCGGCGCGGAAGGCACCATCTGTCCGCTCGGCATCGCCGGCTTCGCCCAGGCGCGCGCCCTCAGCACCGCCTTCAACGACCAGCCCGAGAAGGCCAGCCGTCCCTATGACCGGGACCGCGACGGCTTCGTCATGGGCGAGGGCGCGGGCGTCGTCGTGCTTGAGGAATATGAGCACGCCAAGGCGCGCGGCGCGAAGATCTATGCCGAGGTCATCGGCTACGGCCTGTCGGGTGATGCGCACCACGTCACCGCGCCGCATCCTGAAGGCTCGGGCGCTTTCCGGGCGATGGAAATGGCGCTGAGGAAGTCAGGCCTCAAGCCGTCGGATATCGACTACATCAACGCCCACGGCACCTCGACACCGATGGGCGACGAGCTGGAATTGGGCGCGGTGCGCCGCCTGTTCGGCGATGCCATCCAAACCGTGTCGATGAGCTCGACGAAATCGGCGATCGGCCACCTGCTGGGCGGCGCCGGCGCGGTGGAGGCGATCTTCTGCATCCTGGCGATCCGCGACCAGATCGTGCCGCCGACGCTCAACCTCGATAATCCGAGCGACAGCTGCGAGGGCGTCGATCTCGTGCCTCACGTCGCCAAGTCGCGCAAGGTGCGCGCCGTGCTCAACAACAGCTTCGGTTTCGGCGGCACCAACGCCAGCCTGGTCCTGCGGGCGCTCGACGACTGATGCCCCGCCGCGGCTGCCTGTTGGCCGCATTTGCCGGACTGGTCCTGCTGGCGGGCGTATGGTTCGTGCTGGGCGGCTGGCACGCCTCCGGGCCGCTCACCCGTCAAACCGCCTTCATCGTCCCTGACGGCGCCAGCCTGGCAAGCGCGGCAGCTAAGCTGGAGCGTGAGGGCGCGATCTCCTCGGCCCGCGGCTTCCGCCTGCGTGCCCGGCTGCTGGGAGGCGGTGCGCCGATCCGGGCGGGCGAATTCCTGCTGCCCAAGGGCGCCAGCCCTTCGCAGATCCTGACGATCATCCAGGGCGACGAAGTGCTGCGCCGCTTCGTTACGGTGCCCGAGGGCATGCCCTCGATCCTGGTCCATGAGCGGCTTATGGCCCAGCCCTACCTGGCCGGCCCGGTTGCAGTTCCGGCTGAAGGCTCGGTGCTGCCCGACAGCTATGATTTCGAGCGCGGCGAAAGCCGGCAGGCGGTGCTGCTGCGGATGCAGGCGGCGATGCAGGGCGCGCTGAAGGAGCTGTGGGCCAAGCGCGCGCCGGACATTGCCGTCAAAACACCGCAGGAAGCGCTGTCCCTGGCCGCAATCGTCGAGAAGGAGACCGGCAAGTCCTCCGAACGCGGCCTGGTCGCCGGGCTCTACTCGAACCGGTTGCGCCAGGGGATCATGTTGCAGGCCGATCCGACGATCATCTATCCGATTACGCAAGGCAAGCCGCTCGGCCGCCGCATCCGCCAGTCGGAGATTCAGGCGATCAACGATTACAATACCTATGCCATGGTCGGCCTGCCGAAGAGGCCGATCACCAACCCGGGCCGCGCCTCTATTCATGCGGTGCTGCATCCGGCAAAAACCGACGCGCTTTACATGGTCGCCGATGGCACGGGGGGGCACGCCTTCGCCGCGACGCTGGAGGAGCACAACCGCAACGTCGCCCAATGGTTCACGATCCGGCGTGCGCGGGGCGAGATTTGACATTGTGATCGGGTCGCCGAGGAAAATGTTGTTACCCACCGGTTCGCGGAGCCGGGGATGAACGATGCCGGCGCCGATCAGCCCGCGCGCGTAGCCAGCGCCGCCTGAGTATGGCGGAGCCGGCGCCAGCATCTCCGAGGGCGCCGGCCGCTCCTTTCATCGTCACCGCTGAGCTACCGCCAGACGTGATGGCCTGGGCCGATGCGCTGCGGCGGGCGCATTACCCGGCCGAGCGTAACTGGCTGGCGGCGCATGTCACGCTGTTCCATTCGTTTGCCCCGTCGCTGCGGGAGGAGCTGCCGCGCGTCATGGCCCAGCTTGCCGCCGAGTTCGCGCCGCCCAGGGCAACGCTGAGCGGGCTGATGCCGCTCGGCACAGGCACAGCTCTCGCCATCGCCAGCCCCGGCATGCTCGCCATCCGCGCCCATATCGCCGAGCATTTCGTCGGCGCGCTGACGGCGCAGGACCGTCACGAGCCGCGGCTGCACATCACTATCCAGAACAAGGTGACGTCGCAGGCAGCCAAGGCGCTGCAACGCGAACTCGCGCCAGACCTGGAAACGCGGTCATTCGCCTTCACCGGCCTCGGCCTGCATCTCTACCGCAACCCGCATTGGGAGCCGCAGGGACGCTGGCCGTTTCGCGGCAAGCAGGGTAGTTGACCATCACCGAACCGCGCCTTATGTGCGCCGCCTGCACCCGGCATCGCGCGGCGTTCACGGTGTGGCGGAGTAGCTCAGCTGGTTAGAGCAGCGGAATCATAATCCGCGTGTCGGGGGTTCGAGTCCCTCCTCCGCTACCATCTCTTCCCTCAGTAATCAGGCATTTGAGAGTTTATAACGCTTTGAGCGCCAAAGGGCCATGTTGCAGGCTGTTGCGCCATTTCCCCCGCGTTCCAACGGTGTTCCGGCAAGTCCATGCAACAAGGTTGCAACATACTGAAGCGTGGTGCCGCTCAACCTCGGCCGCATCTGGTTGGCATTGGCGGACCGGCACGCCGCCGTTCGATGTCAGCCGTCCGCCATCAAAGGCGGCAGTTACTTTCTTGCGGCAACCCATTGGGAATCCAAAACGAACAACGCTATCATCGATTATGGCAGGCGTGGCACTTTCTGTCCGGTGTCAGAGGGTGGGGTAAGTATCCATTATCTACACCAAATCAATAAGTTAAGCTAGTCTCGCTAACCCGGTTAGCCCGGATGATGAATAATCCGGGCTAGCTGCGCTGGAAGATTGAACAGCCGGGTTTTTAATCTGTGGTCAGGACGGGAGAGACGCGATGCTGAAGAAATTGTCCGAAGAGCAGACAATGCTGCGGGATGTGGCACGGGAATTCGCGCGCAAGGACATTGAACCGATTGCCACCCGGATCGACCTTGAAGAGAAAATACCTGCCGACCTGATCGCCAAGATGGCCGAACTCGGCTTCTTCGGCCTTGCCATTTCCGAGCAGTACGGCGGGATCGGGCAGAACCTGACCACCGCCTGCCTGGTGCTGGAAGAAATCGCCCGCAGTTCGCCCTCGGTGGCGGGGATGCTGTCGGTCGAAATGGTGCTGTGCCCTTATACGGTAGAAGCAATCGGCAACGAGGAGCAGTGCCAGCGCCTGCTGCCGGCCTCGGCCCGGGGTGAGCGGCTGATGGCCTATTCGATCACTGAGCCGGCCGGTGCGGTCAATTTCGGCAGCCACCAGTCGAAGCTTGCGCCGGAGGGCAATAATTGGCGCCTGACTGGCGAGAAGCTGTTTTGCACACAGGGGCCGGCCAAGACCTACCTCGTGCTGTGCCGCACGCAGCTGGACGGGCAGGAAGGCATGGGGATCGTGGTGGTCGACCAGGAGCAGGACGGCTTTACCGTCGCCCCCTATGAGGACAAGCTCGGCTGGCGCGGGACCAATACCGGCAGCATCAGTTTCAGCGACGTGCTGGTAACGCCGGACAACGTGTTGGGGAACCTGCTGACAGCCGTGGCCGATCACAACCTGTCATGCAACCAGCCCAGCTTCGTGGCCCATAGCGCGGCGGCGCTGGGCGGTCTGCAGGGCATGTTCGACAAAACGCTGGACTATGTGAAAGAACGCCAGCTCTATGGCGCGCCGATGTACCACCTTTCGCCGATCAGCGACCGGCTGGCCGACGTCTACAATCAGATCCAGGCGATGCGGGCGCTGCTGTACAGCTCGTCGGTCCACTAGGACGACCGCGCCGACGTTCCGCTGATGCCCTATGGCTCGATTTGCAAGTCCTACATCTGCGAAACGGTATTCCGCTGCACCGATACGCTGCTGCAGATGTGGGGCGGTGCTGGCATCATGAATTCGACGGGGATCAACCGCTACTTCCGCGACGCACGCGCCAACCGCATTGCGGAAGGGGCCACCGAGCTGCACAATTCGATCATTTCCCAACTCGTGCTGGGGCTGGACCTGTCGACCGCGATGACCGGCTGACGGCACTGCACCCGCATACCGGGCAAGCAATCGTGTGACCGGCCTGAAATGCCGGTAAGAGAGAGAAAAAGGCCTGAGCTGGCCAGTTACGTCAACTCTGAGGCGAAACGGATATCCGTTGGTTGGCCGGGCCTGCCGCGAGTGGCAGGCCCGGCCCAGCGGATCCGGAAGTTCCGGCATTATTATCGCACGAAAAGGCCTGATGTAAATCCGGACCCGATGGACTAGTCGTATTGGTTTGTGCGAACGGGCAAAGCGAATTGGGATGTGGTTCAAATGAACGCAAAGAGTGGCGAGGGCAGGCAAAGCACAGCGGCGGGGCTGACTTACCGTCAGGTGCTCGAAGCCAACAATGCGATCCAGACCATTGGCGACGACACCTACTGGCTGTGCGTCACCCGCACGGTGCAGGAATCGAAACTGTTCCCCGTGCCCGCCTACATGCTGCTGTCCTACCTGATGTGCTTCTACCGTTACCCGGCGCTGCTGCGGAAGATCGAGGCGGCGATGCCGGCCGAGGAAATCGGCGACCGGGCTCGCGCCTTGGGCGCCAAGTTCGGCAATCTGCCAGGCTGGGGTCTGCCGACCTTCTACCTGCTCGGCCGCGAGATGCTGATAAACTTTGGCATGTTGCGGCCCGAGGATATGGCAGAGGATGTCGCCTACGTCATGGACTTCTGGCGCCGCTTCAAGCTCGCCCAGCAGCGCGAGGACGGGCACCTTAACGCCCGTGAATTCGGCCAGCGCGTGCAATTGCTGCCTGAACGGCGGGTGCAGGTGTTCCACGCCGATCTCCACCGCTGCGTCAACGGCGACCCGCTGCACAAGGCGGCGCAAGCCTTTCTTGCCGCGGCTTCGCAATACGGCTTCATGATTTCCTGCGAGAGCCGGGTGACGCTCAACAATTCGGGACCCTATCGCCTCACCGGCAACCGTGAGCTGATCGTGCGTGATTTCACCGATTTGGCGCAGGGCGATTATCCCTGGCTCGACGGGGTGGGCGACCTGATGCCCTACAACAACCTCACCGTCGCCATGGAAGTCGAAGACTGCCACTTCTACTTGATGGACGACTGGGGCAGTTTCGAATCGCGGCCCGAATTCACCGCCGACAGACTGGTCGGCGTCGGGCTCTATACCTCCGATGTGCTGAGCGAGGGCTACGTGCCGATCGGCATGGATTCAGCCGTAGCGCTGACCGAAACCTTCGTCGCGCTAACCGCCACGATCAAGACGGCGATCACCACGCTGTGGAAGCGCGTCTCGACATGGAATCGCGACCAGATGATGGATGCGGGCGCGATCGTCTATTTCTCGATGATCAAGGACTTTGCCCATATCGCCGGGGTCTATGAGCACGACGACTGGATGACGATCGACGAGCGGGCCGACCGTTTCCGCCCGCTTCTGAACGACGAATTCGGCCGCGACTTCCTCGGCGAAATGGTCGGACTGGTCGATCTTCCCTCGCAGCACCTGACCGGCCATGCGATGATGCAGCACAGCAATCAGGCGTCGCGCTATTTCTCGCATATCCCGCCGACCGTGATCGCGGGCGATGGCCAGTCGCTGCCGAAGGAGATCGCGCCCGGTGTCACCGGTCACGGGCTCAAGCAGGACGCCTACACGACGACTGCGGGCAAACTGCCGCTCGCGGAATACAACGCCAGGGCCCGCGAATTTCGACCAACGCAGCTCGATCCCAAGTTCAACGCGCTGAGCGACAGCTGGATCAAGTGGAACGCCAAGCATCCGCTGGCCGCTGAGCTCTATACTCTCGAACAAGCCAATTCGCGCAATCTCAAAGGTCGCGGCACCGGTCTTACCGCAGCCGCGATTGAAGAGCTGCGTGGTTTAGGGGCCCGGCCATGACGAACTCCCTCAAAGATACCGATCTCGAAGCGCTGCTTCGCGAGTTCGCATCCTCCGATCTCGCCGAGCTGCACATCAAGACGGCGGATCTCGATCTGTTCCTTTCGAACGACCCCCATGCCACAGCGCCCGGCACCGTGGCGGCACTCACCCCATCGACATCTGGGCCGCCGCCGCCTCGATCACTTTCCCGGATAGCGGCACCGCCTCCCGCGTCAGCCGCCAAACAGACGACGCCGGCCGACCCCGTTCCTGCCGAAATCCCGCCCGGTTGCATCGCCGTGCGCGCGCCCTATCTCGGAACATTCTACCGCTCGCCCAAGCCGGGTGAGCCCAACTTCGTCGAACTTGGCCAGACGGTCGAGGAAGGTGCCGATTTGTGCCTCGTCGAAGTGATGAAGCTGTTCACGGCGGTGCGCTCGACCGAGAAGGGCAAGGTGCGCGAAGTTTACGTGGTCGACGGTCAGTTGGTCGCGGAAGGCCAGTTGCTCTTCGCACTCGATCCCGTGGCCTGAACCATGGGTGTAAAGCGTGTCTTTGTCGCCAACCGGGGTGAAATAGCCCTCCGGATCGTGCGGGCGGCGCAGGCGCTCAATATCGAAACCGTGGTTGGCGTCTCCGAGGCCGACACCGGCAGTGCCGCCGCGCGCGCCGCCGACCGCGCGGTGGTGCTGGGGCCGGGGCCGGCGGCAAAGAGCTATCTTGATCCCCTGCTCGTGGTCCACGCGGCGCGCGCGACCGGCTGCGATGCGCTGCATCCCGGTTATGGTTTCCTTTCCGAACGCCCCGTCCTGGCGCGGTTGTGCGCTACCAACGATATCGTCTTCGTCGGCCCCGACGCAGACATGATCGAGGCGCTTGGCGACAAGCTGTCCGCCCGCGCCATGGCGCGCGCCGCAGGTGTGCCCCTGGTTCCCGGAAGCGATCATATCGCCAGCGCCGCCGATGCCGTGCGTGTCGCCGACGATATCGGGTATCCGGTGCTGCTCAAGGCCTCGGCCGGCGGCGGCGGGCGCGGCATGGTGATCGCCAACAGCCGTGAGGACGTCGCCGCCGGCTTCGCCAGGGCCAGCACCGAGGCCGAAAGCGCGTTCGGCGATGGAACGCTGTTCCTCGAAAGCTTCGTGCCACGCGCGCGCCATGTCGAAGTGCAGTTGATGGGCGATGGCGCCGGCAAGGTGCTGCATTTCGGCGAGCGTGACTGTTCGGTGCAGCGCCGCTACCAGAAGCTTATCGAGGAAGCGCCTGCGACGGCAATGCCCGCAAAGTTGAGAAAGCAGCTTCACGAGGCAGCCGTCGCGCTCGCTTCCAGTGTGAAGTACCGCGGCGCCGGGACCGCGGAATTCCTCTACGACGTCGAACGCGGCGAGATCTACTTCATCGAGGTCAATGCGCGCATCCAGGTCGAACATCCGGTGAGCGAAATGGTGACGGGTGCGGACCTCGTCGGCTGGCAGCTGCGCATCGCCGGGGGTGAGGCGCTCGATCTCGATCAGAAACAGATAAAAATTGCCGGCCATGCCATCGAGTGCCGGATCAACGCCGAGGATTGGGCCGCGGGCTTCGTGCCCCGACCCGGCACAATCAGCCATTGGCGCCCGCCCGAGGGCGAGGGCATCCGCCTCGACACCCACATGAGCGTCGGCGCGGGCGTCCCGCCCTATTACGATTCGATGATTGCCAAGCTGATTGTCACGGGCAGCGACCGGGCCCAGGCTATCTCCCGCCTCGAGGCGGCGCTGGGCGCTTTCGAGGTGGAGGGCGTGCCGACCACTATCGGGCTGCACCAGGCGATCGTCGCCCATCCCGATTTCCGCGAGAACCGCATTCACACGCGCTGGCTGGAGCAAGTGCTGCTTCCAGCGCTCGAGCAATAGGGAAAGGCCGACAATGGCCCATATCAGCTTCCTTGACGAGACCTGCCGCGACGGTCAGCAGAGCCTGTGGGGCATGCGCATGCAGGCGGGCCAGGCCTATCCGGTTTTGCCGATCATCGACCGGACAGGCTATTCGAAGATCAGCCTTGCGGGCTCCTCCCTCTTCGAGGTCCTCATCCGCCATTGCCATGAAGATCCATGGGCCGGCTTCGACCTGATGATGAGCCAGATCAAGCAGACCCCGGTTCGCGGCGGCATCCGTTCCAACGGTTCGGTGACATTCGGCTTCACGCCGGATTCGCTGATGGACCTGTGGATGGAGCGCCTCTGTGTCCACGGGGTGCGCTCGTGGTGGATCTATGACGTGCTGTTCAATATCGACAAGATGGCGCGGCTGGCGAAGCATGCGAAGAAGTACGACTGCAAAGTGGCGGCGACAATGCTGTTCACCCTCTCGCCGGTCCACGACGACGCCTTCTGGGCCGACAAGGCCGACAAGCTTTCCGCCATCCCCGAGGTCGATAGCCTGCTGCTCTACGACACCGGCGGGGTACTCGACCGCGAGCGGATCAGTACCCTTGTCCCCGCGATCACGGCCAAGGCGCGCGGCAAGCCGATCGAGATGCATTCGAACAACATGCTCGGCCAATCGGCGAAGGCCTATTGCGATGCGGTCGAATTCGGCGTGACAGTGTTGCACACGGCCGCGCGCTCGATGGCCAATGGACCCTCGATCCCCTCGATCGACATCATGGTCAAGAACATGGAAACGCTTGGCCATACGCACGATATCGACCCGACCCAGTTGCAGGCGGTTTCCGACCACTTCCGCAAGGTCGCCAAGGCCGCGGGTTACCTCCACGACCAGCACTACGAATACGACGTGGCGTCGCGCACCACCCAGATTCCGGGCGGCATGATGGGGACCCTGCGCAACCAGCTGATCCAGCAAAACATGCTCGACAAATTGCCCGAGGTTCTGGATGAGGTGGCGACAGTGCGCCGCGAGCTCGGTTATCCCGGCATGGCGACGCCTTTCGCCCAGCTGGTCGGCACAATCGCCGTGCTAAATATGGTCACCGGCAAGCGCTATGGCGCAGTCCCCGACGAAGTGATCCAGTATGCCGCCGGCTATTATGGCGAGCCGCCCGCGCCGATCGATCCCGACGTGCTGGATCGCATCATGTCCGCGCCGCGCGCCAAGGAAATGATTGAAAACCCGCCGGCGCAGGCCAGCCTCGAGGAACTCAAGAAGCAGCACGGCACCGAGGACGAGGACGAGTTGATCCTGCGCGCGCTGGTTCCTGCGGCCGACATTGCCAGGATGCGCAAGAGCGGCCCCCCGGCGAAGGATTTCCCGACCCTGTCTTCACCGGAACTCGGCCAGGTCGAAAAACTGCTCAAGGTGGCGACTTCGCCTTTCGTCCGGCTCAAGACCGAAACCCTCGAAGTAACAATGCGCCGGTGAGGAACAGCCCATGCGCATGATCGATTTCTTCGACCGCGGCGCGCGCAACGCGCCGGACCAGCCCTGCATGGTGACCGATACCGCCAGCATCACCTATTCCGAGGTCCGCGCTCGCTCGAACAAGATCGCCAATGCGCTGATCGCCGACGGGTTTGCTGGCGGAGCGCACGGCGCAGTGCTTTCGGGCAACGATCCGGCGGCCTTCGAGGCGATCCTTGGTATCCTCAGGGCGGACGGCGTCTGGGTGATGGCCAACAACCGCGCTTCGGTGGACGAGAACGCCTATCTGCTCGACCTGCTCGACGTCGATACGCTGTTCGTCCATTCGGAAGCCGCCGACCGCATCGCCAGATTCCGCGCCGAATGCCCCAATATCCGCCGCTATGTCGCGATCGACCGCAAGCTGGCGGAAGCCGACGCCTTCCTCGGTGACTGGCTCGAACAGGCGAGCGATGCCGAAGTGCCCGAACGGCGCAGCGGCGCGCCGGAGGAACTGGCGTTCCTCGCCAACACCGGCGGCACGACCGGGCGTTCCAAAGGCGTGATGCTGACCAATCTTGTTTGGCAGACCATGGTTGCGAGCCTCGTTGCCTCGATGCCGATGAAGAGGCCGCCGGTGAATCTCGTCGCTGCGCCCATGACCCATGCCGCCGGGCCGCTGGCGCTCGCGTCCATGGCGCTCGGCGGCACGGTGGTGGTCCTGCCGAAGTTCGAGCCCGAGGCCGCGCTCCGGGCGATCGAGAAGCACCGCGTCAGCTATATGTTCTTGCCGCCGACCGCGATCTACATGATGCTTTCGCACCCCGGCGTTCGCGATTTCGACACCTCCAGTCTCGAATACATCTCCTATGCCGGCGCGCCGATGTCGCTCGACCGGCTCAGGGAGGCCATCGACGTCTTCGGCAATGTCATGAATGCCAGCTTCGGCCAGACCGAAAGCCCGATGTGCGTCACCGCCATGCCGCCGCACCAGCACCTCAACGAGCGCGGCGAACTTGCGCACCCCGGTAGTTGCGGCCAGGCCAATCTCCTGAGCCGTGTCGAGATCATGGATGACGAAGGCAATCTCCTGCCGCCCGGTAAGCATGGCGAGATCGTGGTTAAGGGCCCGCTGGTGATGGCCGGCTACTACCGGAACCCCGAGGCGACGGCGGAAGCCTCGCGCTTCGGCTGGCACCATACCGGCGACATCGGCTATCGCGACGAGCAGGGCTGGTTCTACATCGTCGATCGCAAGAAAGACATGATCATTACCGGCGGGTTCAACGTCTATCCCGCCGAGGTCGAACAGGCGCTGCAGGCGCATCCGGCCGTGCAGGACTGCGCGGTCTTCGGCATTCCCGACGAAAATTGGGGCGAGCAGGTGACGGCGGTGGTCGAACCGCGTGCCGGCGTGACGCCCCCTACCGCAGTTGAGCTTCTTGCTTTCGTGCGCGAAAAGCTGGGCGCGGTGAAAACGCCCAAGGCGCTCAGCTACATGGACAGCCTGCCGCGCAGCACCGCCGGCAAGGTGCTGCGCGGCGATCTGCGCAAGCCCTATTGGCGCAACGTCGAAAGGGCTATCTGATGCGTCCGGTCGATATCATCGGCACCGGGATGACGCATTTCGGACGCCATCTCGACAAGTCCCACACCGATCTCGTCCAGGCTGCGGTGCGCGAAGCGATGGCCGATGCTGGGATCGGGCCAGAGGCGCTCGACACTTCGATCTATGCCAACGTCGTCCAGGGCTTCGTTGCCGGCGAAATGTCGATTCCCGGCGAATACGCCTTGCGGCCGCTCGGCATTCGCGGCGTGCGCGCGTTCCATGTCGAGGCGGCCTGCGCCAGCGGCACCATGGCGCTGCACCTCGCCTACGATCTGATCCGCAGCGGCATTGCCGATGTCGTGCTCACCGTCGGCGTGGAGAAGCTCTACAACGAAGACCGCGCCAAACGCTTTGCCGTGTTCCAGCAGCCGCTCGATATCGAGGAGGCCGGGCGCTACCTGGCGGCGACCGCAGGCCGGCTCGCTGCGGTGCCCGAGGGCAAGGAAAACAAGAGCCCCAACGTGCTGATGGAAGCCTACGCCGCCCAGGCGCGGCTGCACATGGCGACCTATGGTTCGACGGCTGAGCAGTTCGCGGCGGTGAGCGCCAAGAACCACGTCCATTCCGAGCACAATCCGCTGTCGCAATACCGTAACCGCATGACCGTCGAGGAAGTGCTTGCGGCGCCCCTGGTCGCCTGGCCGCTCACTGTGCCGATGTGCGCGCCGATCAGCGACGGGGCTGCGGCCGCCGTGCTTTGCGCTTCCGAGCTCACAGCAAGGCTCGGCGCGAGCAATCCGATCCGCATCCGCGCCTGCCGCTCGGAAACCGGCACCGACCGCGATCCTGCCGACTATGCCAGCCACGTCTCGCGCCGGGTCTCGGCAAAAGCCTACGAAGACGCAGGCATCGGGCCGGAAGACGTGGACCTCGCCGAAGTGCACGACGCCAGTTCGTCGGGCGAAGTGGTGCAGGTCGAGGCGCTGGGCCTGTCGAAGCCGGGCGAGGGGGGCGCCGATGCGCTGGCGGGCGCTCTGTCGCTCGGCGGGCGCATCCCGGTCAATGTCTCGGGCGGGCTCGTCTCCAAGGGGCATCCGCTAGGCGCGACGGGGCTCGCGCAGATCCACGAACTTGCCGGGCAACTGCGCGGCCGCGCGGGCAAGCGCCAGGTCGAAGGCGCACGGCTCGCCGTGGCGGAGAACAGCGGCGGGTTTTACGGCGTCGAGGACGGCATGGCCTGTGTCACTGTGCTCAGCCGGGGCTGACCGCAAAGGCCTGATCGGGGAGCATTTCCAGCGGGGCGCGGGTCGCCCTCGCGCAGCGAACCGCAGCTGACGCCCAGCTGGCGCGTCAGATCGCCTTCGACGAGATGCTGGCCCGGGATCGTCTGGCCCGAGCGGATGCTATAGAGCACACCATCGACCATCCGCTATACCGTGTCCCTGTTGCCGGCTACGTTTTCGCCAAGATCGGAGACATCGTCACAAACCCTAGATGCAGGCTTCAGCATCGGCGAGGGGCGGCCCCTCCTCGGCAGGCCCGGAACCGAAGATATCCGACATCCTTGCGGCGGTTGCGCCGCACGTCATGTCGAGCTGCATCGGCGTGACCGAGATCGCGCCATGCGCGACGGCATGAAGATCGGTGCCTTTGACCAGTTCAGGCTGGTTGGGGCTGATCTTGACCCAGAAATAGGGAACGGTGCGTTCGTCCCGGCGCTCGACTGGCAGGAAGCCGCCAGGCAGCCGCTGGCCCTGGCGTGTCACCCGCACCCCGCGAATCTCGTCCACCGCCAGGTTGGGTACGTTGACGTTGATGAAGGAGCCCGGTTGCCATTCCATCGCCAGCAACTGTTCGATGATGCCGGGGAGGAAGTGCCCTGACGTTTCCCAGTGAACCGGCTTGCCATACGAGCGCATCTGGCTGAGCGCTATCGACGGAATACCCAGCAGCGCCCCTTCCTTGGCGGCCGCACAGGTGCCCGAATAGTGCACGTCCTCGGCCAGGTTAGGACCCGCGTTGATGCCGGAAAGCAGGATGTCGGGCTTGCGCCCATCATGGAAGCTGTTGATCCCCAGGAGCGCACAGTCGGTCGGTGTGCCGCGCACGGCGAAGTGCCGTTCGCCGCGCTGGGTGTAACGGATCGGGTGCGAGATCGAGATCGACTGGCCCGCGCCCGAACGCTCCTCGTCGGGCGCCACTACCCAGACATCGTCGGTGTGGCACCGGGCAATCTGCTCGAGCAGCTTGATCCCGGGACCATCGATCCCGTCATCGTTAACGATGAGTATGCGCTTGCCGGCCAACATTGAACGAATCCTTCATCTTGCCTGGCGATTCGCCTGCCACAATCCGGGAATTTTCTCCAACCGAATTGTCTGACGAAATCGAAAGATATATTGCCTTTTAAGGGCTACGGAAATACGTCCCTCGCGGCATGCCAAGCCATTCGCCAAAGCGGCGCGGGAGACAGAAAATGGCGCGATTGCCGATTGACGACGTCCTGTATGCCAAGCCGCAGGCAAGCCCGATTGTTGAGGCGACGCTAGCATTGCTGCACCAGAAAGTGCGGCGCAAATTCGCCGAACATTTGGCGAGCGGCGGACATAGTTTCGACGATTTCGTTGTTCAATCGCCCGATTGCGGCATGAGCCGGGCCGATGTCGAGGAAGTTGAGGTGGCGTTGCTCGAAAGCGGCCACCGATTCGACTGGTCGGCGGCGATTTCGGTCGCCGAACGGCCCGACGCCTATAAGGGCGGCGTGGAACCAGGCGAATTCATGTTTGAACATCCCGAAGCCGTCACCGCCGATCCCGGCGCCGACGGGCGGGCGCAGGTGGGACAGGGCGATAATGTCGTGCGCCACGATGCCAATGTGACCGGCACCGCGCGCTATATCCGCTCGAACGACCGGGTGCTTGCCTTTCTCACCGACGGCGTACCGCCGGGCACCATTGCCATCATCGACGATTCGGGAGGGACATTGACGGCACCAATCATCGATGAGTTTGCCGGCATCCTCTGCGCCGGCGGCACGGTGCGATCGCACCTTGGCATCCTTAGCCGCGAATACGGCATTCCGTGCTTCATGAACGTCAAGCTCAACGGCATCCGCGACGGCGATACGGTCGAGATGGAGGCCACGGCTGACTCGCGCAAGACCGAAGACTACCAGTCGGGTACCGAACGCACCGGCCGGGTCTGGCGGATCGAAAGAACCGCCTGATGGACAGCCGCAGCCTTGCCTTCCATGGCCTTGCGATAAAGCGATACGCCGATGCCGCCGCGGTCGCGGGTCTGACCGGACTTCCTGCCGACATCGCGCAGGCCGAACTCGACAATGCCGTCGCCACCGGCCGCGCGGTAGCCATCAAGGGTGCCTATAGCCTCGCACCGCTCGCCCGGGTTGCTCTGCAGGCGAGCTACGATCTTCACTTCGGCGAGCTGCGCGCCAATGAGGCCTTCGCCGCAGCCTATCATGGCTTCGAGCGGGTCAATCCCGAGCTGAAAGGCGTGATCACCGATTGGCAGACCATGGATGTGCGGGGCGAGAGGTTGGCAAACGACCACTCCGATCCCGATTATGACAACACAGTGATCGACTGCCTCTCCGCGCTACACGAACGCGCCGAGCCGGTTCTCGCCGGTCTCGCCCGCGGCCTGCCGCGCTTGTCGATTTATGCCGGCAAGCTCGAAGCGGCGCTCGACAAGGCCGAGAATGGCGAGATCGAATGGGTCAGCGACATCCACCGCGAGAGCTATCACACCGTCTGGTTCGAACTGCATGAAGAGCTGCTGCGTATCATGGGCACGGAACGCGAGGAATGAGCCGCTGGACGCTCAGGCTCGACGGTGCGGACCTTCCCGACCGCGCCCTAGTCGGCGGCAAAGCCTGGTCGATTGCGCGCATGCTGTCGCTTCGTCTCAAAGTGCCGCCGGCCTTCGTCATCACCACGGCGGCGTGCAACGCCTATCAGGCGGGCGGCTTTCCCGATGGCCTTGACGCGGAGATCGACGAAGGCCTCGCCTGGCTCGAGGCGGAGACCGGGCGAACGTTCGGCCATGGCGCATCGCCGCTGTTGCTCTCGATCCGCTCGGGTGCGGCGATTTCGATGCCCGGGATGATGGACACGGTGCTCAACCTGGGCATCACTGACAGCACCGAGGCTTCTCTGGCGCTCGAGACCAGCCAGCCTTCCTTCGCTCGCGATACTCACCGCCGCTTTCTCGAACTCTATGCCGGGATTGTCATGAAGGCACCGCCAGTGCATCTCGATGCATCGGCCAGCCCTGCGCAATGGCGCGAAGAGGTGTCCCAAGCGGCTGGCCGCCCGCTCCCCGCTAATCCGCGCGAACAGCTGCGTGCCTCGGTCCAGGCGGTGTTCGACAGCTGGAACGGCCGCCGCGCGCGTAAATACCGCCAACACAACAGCATCGACGATGCCCTTGGCACCGCCGTCACCATTCAGGCGATGGTGTTCGGCAATCTCGACGACGACAGCGGCACCGGCGTTCTTTTCTCGCGCAATCCCCTGACCGGCGAGCGTGCGCCGTTCGGCGAATATCTGCCCAAGGCGCAGGGCGAGGATGTCGTCTCGGGCAAGTTCACTCCGCTGCCCCTGGATGCAATGCGGGAGCGTGTGGCGGATGCTCACGACCGCCTGCTCGCCGCGTCCGAAAGGCTCGAGACCGACTCGCGGGACATGCAGGATATCGAATTCACCGTGCAGAAAGGCGAACTTTTCCTGCTTCAGGCCCGCAGCGCCAAGCGTGCACCGCTGGCAGCGGTGCGTTGTGCGGTCGAGATGGGCGACGACGGATTGATTGACCGGACCGAAGCGCTCGCCCGGGTATCGCGCGCGCAGACCATAGAGCTGCTGCGCCCGCATCTCGCCGCCCATGCCACCAACGGACTCACCCCGCTCGCCACCGGCGAGGGTGCCTGCCCCGGTGTCGCCAGCGGCATTGCCGTCACCAGCGCCGATGAGGCGGAAAAGCGCGGCGGGGCGGGCGAGGATGTGGTGCTTGTGCGCCAGACCACCAGCCCGGACGATGTCCACGGCATGATTGCGGCGCGCGCCATCGTCACGGCCCAGGGCGGCGCGACCAGCCATGCAGCAGTGGTCAGCCGGGCGCTTGGCCGGCCCTGTGTGGTCGGCTGCGGCGATGGGGTGATGCAGCTGGCGGGGCAGTTTTTGACCGTCGATGGCGCGGGACGGGTCTGGGCCGGGGCGCTGGCGATGGAAGTGCCCGGCGCCGATGCCAACCCGCACCTATCCAGGCTGCTCGACTGGGCACGCGCGGCGGGCGAGACCAAGTTTGACGCCGCGTCCGATGCCGACGCCTTAAAGGCCGCTGAGGTCGACAATGGCTGATGCGAACATCCTTCACGAAGTGCGCGCCCTTCTGCGCCAGTTCGTCAAATCGGACTTCAGGAGCTGCGATGTCCGTACCGCCGACATGGCGATATTCTTTTCACGCGATCCTTCGCTAAGGCCCGAGGCGGCAACGGCCCCAGCGTCCTTGGGCGCTGTCAGCGAGCTTTGCGCCCCGCATATCGGCACGTTAGCCGAACTGGCCGCGCCAGGCACCGCTATCCCGGCAGGCGGGGTCTATGGCAAGCTCGCGGTGCTTGACGAGCTGCGCGAGCTGATCGCGCAAACCGGGGGCACAATCGCCGAACACCGCCGGGCTATCGGCGAGCTGATTGAATACGGTCAACCCATTGTTACCGTCGCGGGCTAAGGGGACAACGCCAAATGGCCATGACAGTCGAAGAACTGATCGCCCGCGAAGAAATCCGCACGAGCATATTGCGCCATTTCCGCGCCGCCGACCGGCTCGATATCGAGCTTGAGCGCAAGGCCTTTTGGGAAGACGGGCATTTCATCAATGGCCCGATCGAAGGCCCGCTGACCGAGTTCATCGGGCCGCTGTTCGGTGAAATCCTGCCCGGCTCGTTCGACCTTGTGATGCATTACGCGCAGAACATGCTGATCACGCTCGAGGGCGACGCGGCATTTGTCGAACTCTATGCCACGGCGTACCACGCGATTGCCGACGATCCCGCAGTCATCGCCGGCGTGATCGGCGAGGCCAAGTTCGCAGAATTCGGCAACGACGCCTCAAGGCGCTACGAGATGCTGGTTGGCGTGCGCTATGTGATCGTCATGCAGCGCCGCTCGGGCGAGTGGCGCATCTATACTATGCAGCCGATCATCGAATGGACCCGGGTACAGCATTGCGACGCCATTACCGTCGGCGGCCTGCCCGCAGCCATGCCGACCAAGGCGCGCAAGGACCGCGGTGACGCCAGCTATTTCGGAAAGGACTGGATACCATGAGCAAGCTCTTTCTCTGGCACACCCCGCTCTCGCCCTTTGTTGAAAAGGTGAAGATCGCGCTGCGCGAGAAGGGGCTGGAATTCGACGTCGCCGTACCCGACGGCATCGGTTCCGATGTTTCCGCGCCGCTGCTCAAGGGCAATCCCCGGTCGGAAGCCCCGGTGCTGGTCGATGGCGAGGTGACGATCTTCGATTCAACCGTGATCTGCGAATATATCGAGGACAAGTGGCCCCAGCCGCCGCTGCGTGCCGCCACTCCCGCGGGCCGCGCCCGCGCGCGGATGATCGAGGATGTCTGCGACACTCATTACGAGGCAATCACCTGGGGCCTTTTCGAGCTTAATTTCTTCAATCGCGGCAAATCGCAGGGCCTCGATCGGACGCTGCTGGACCGCGCGCGGGCCGATACCGCGATCATGCACGACTGGCTCGAGGTGCAGCTGGGTAGCGACGACTGGTTCGGCGGCAAGGCCTTCGGCATGGCCGATATCGCGGTGGTACCCTTTGTTGGCGGGTCGGAACTTCACGGGATCACCCCCGACGCTGGTCGCCCGCTCGGCGCATGGTTCGCCCGGATGAAGCAGCGCCCGACGGTCGGCGATACACTCGCCGAATCGCATGCGGACCTGTCGCTGATCACCAGCGTCGCCGGCGAACTCGACGCCGGCCGTCTCAAGCGCCACTACCGCGACCACCGCCTCGAATGGATGATCCGCGCGGGCGGGCTTGAGGTGTTCCTCGACGGCTTCAAGGCGAACAATGTGCGGTTCACCGACATTGCCCGGCTGAAGGAATCGCCGAAGCTGGCCGGGTAATTCTACCCTCCCCGTGGAGGCGTACCTAATCCAGAATTACGCCTGCACTGCGCGGGAAGTGCACCACCAGATTTCCGGCTTCGGGCGAAGTCCAGCGCACGGCGAGCTTGCGGGCGTGGGCTTCGAACCTCTCCCGCCAAATCCGCCGGGCTGTAGGCACCCCATTTGAAGCGGATGCGCTCCCCCGGCTGGGGACCGAAGGAAGCGGTCGACAGCGGCGAAACGGCCGGGCTGGCCCTTCGCGCGATCGCTACGGCATCGACGCCGGACAGCTCCTGGCCGAAAAGGCCGGCTCGGCGCTGTACAGGTGGACGATGAGGTCGGCGGGCATGTCTGTCTCCTGTGTCCGCAAAATCAGGGGATGAGCAGCACCCGCCCGATCGGCTTCACCTCTTCGGCATAGCGATGCGCGGCAGCAGCCTCGCTCAAGGGAAAAATCTTGTCGATCGGCATGGTGAGCTTACCTTGCGCCGCCGAGGCAAAGTGGCGGCCGAGCATCTCGTGCGCGCGCGGCGTGCCCATTTCAAGGCCGAACAGGATGCCGAGGACGGTCATGTTCTTGGGCGCCATATCCCAGAAGGCGACCGAAGCCGCCTGGCCGCTTGAGAGGCCGACGACCGAGAGCCGCCCCTTGTAGGCGATCGTCGAGATCAGCTTCGAGACCATCGCCTGATCGCCGCCGACGAGATCGACGACAAGGTCGACGCCCTTGCCACCGGTGATCCGCATCGTTTCTTCGGCGTAATCGGTCTGGTCATAGGCGATCGGATGGTCGCAGCCGAGCCGGCGCAAGGTATCGACGGTCTTGGCAAGGCAGGTTGCGATTACCGTCGCGCCGGCCGCATGTGCGAGCTGCACCGCCGCCATGCCGACGCCCCCGCCGCCGCCCTGGATGAGCACCGTCTCGCCGGCCTTCAGCCCGCCGCGGGCGAACAGCGCTTCGTCCGCGGTGCCGAAAGCCACCGGCATGGTCGAAGCCACGCTGATATCGAGCCCGTCCGGCACGGCAAAGACGGTT
>JANONQ010000070.1:0-27666 GCA_031420935.1 Novosphingobium sp.
GCCTGATTTGCGTGGCGTCAGTCATGGTCGCTTATTATCTGCGCCTGGGGGAATGGATTATACCGGTCGGGCTGCAACTTGCGCCGATCGGGGTTTCCGTGGCGACGGCTATCCCGTTGTTTGTGAGGTTCGGATTCTATCGCGCAATCTTCCGATATTCCGGGTCCGCGGCGGTGGGGACATTGTGGATCGCGGGGTCGATCTATTTCCTGATTTTCTCCGGCATTTTCACCTTTGTCGGAGTCAAGGACGTTCCCCGCACGCTGGGGTTGATCCAGCCAGCCCTGTTGCTGATCGGGATTGGAATGACGCGCGCCGTCGCGAAGTTCTGGCTTGGAGGAGGATATGCGCGAGCGCTTGAGCTGGGCGCGCGCAGCCGGGTGCTGATCTATGGTGCGGGTAGCGCCGGTCGTCAGCTTGCCGCGGCGTTGAACAACAGTTCTGAAATGGTGGTTGTCGGATTTGTTGATGATGACGCTTCCCTGCACGGCAGCATCATGGTCGGCAAGCCGATCTATCCGCCAAGCCGGTCAGGAGAACTGATCGCCAATGAAGATATCCGCCATGTCTTGTTGGCGATGCCCTCTACAACGCGGGCGAGACGGTCCGAGATTCTGCAGCTGCTCAAGGATGTGCCAGTACAAGTGCGCACTTTGCCGGATCTGAACGATATTGCCAACGGGCGGATCGCGGTGGAAGATCTGCGCGAGCTTGACATCGAGGACCTGCTCGGTCGCGATTCGGTAACTCCCAACCAGATCCTGCTGGCGCGCAAGATCACCGGAAAGACGGTGCTGGTGACGGGTGCGGGCGGATCGATCGGGTCTGAATTGTGCCGCAAGATCATGCAGCTCCATCCGAAAACTTTGCTGCTGTTCGAGTCCAGTGAATATGCACTTTATGCGATCCACCGGGAGCTTGAGCAGGCCTTGGCCGGGAGTGGCTCGGTTGACCTGGTTCCCTTGCTGGGCTCCGTCATCGATCCAGCTCGTGTGGCGCTGGTCATGGATAGCTGGCGACCTGACATGGTCTATCACGCCGCTGCCTATAAACATGTTCACTTGGTCGAACATAATCCGACCGAGGGCGTGCGAAACAACGCTTTTGGCACCTTAGTGACAGCGCGTGCGGCGGCCGCGCATGGTGTGCGTGACTTCGTGTTGATCAGCACCGACAAGGCCGTTCGGCCAACCAACGTCATGGGCGCGAGCAAGCGGCTTGCTGAAATGGTTGTTCAGGCTTTGGCGCATGAGGATATTGGGCAAACCCGCTTCTCGATCGTCCGATTTGGCAATGTGCTGGGATCAAGCGGCTCGGTCGTGCCGCTGTTCCGCCGCCAAATCAAAGAGGGCGGCCCGGTGACGATCACCCACCAAGATGTAACCCGCTACTTCATGAGCATACCCGAAGCCGCCGAACTGGTCATTCAGGCTGGCGCGATGGCCCAGGGCGGCGAAGTCTTTGTGCTCGACATGGGGGAGCCGGTGCGGATCGCCGACCTTGCCCGGAACATGATCCAACTTTCAGGACTGCAGGTTCGCGACGCCGACAATCCAACGGGAGACATTGCGATTTCCGTAATCGGACTGCGGCCGGGCGAAAAGCTTTACGAGGAGCTGCTGATCGGCGGCGACAATCTGCCAACCAGTCATCCGCGGATCATGAAGGCGCGGGAGCCGTTGATCAGCTGGAACGAGATGGTTCCGACCCTGGCGCTTCTGGAACAAGACTTCGCCGCCAATGACATCGTCGGCTTGCGCAAGCACCTCACGCAAATCGTGGGCGAATTCACGCCCGATGCAGACGTCGTCGATCATGTGCACCGCCGCCGTAACAGCGATGGCTAGCCATCGGGCCTGACGCGGCGCTGCCACAAGCCGACCAGCAACAACAGCGTCGGCGCGAACATGGTGTTGACCAGATCGTGCAGCCCGGCACTCACGGTCGCTTCAGGACTGCCCATACCCTCGAGCATCAGGTCGGACAGCTCGTTGCCGCATTCGAGCACGAACAGCACAAGCCAGGGTCGCCAGTCCAGCGGGCTGCGCCGCAGCACCAGCGCGGCGAAGCACAGCACCATCATCCCGGCGTGAAGGTGGAGCAGGTCGGGCGAGAGGCCGAACTCATCGCCCAGCCGCAGTTTGACCTGCGCCCAGCGCTCGGCCTGCGGCTGGAGCAGGGCGATCAACGGTTCGAGCACGCGGTCAGGCGCCGGGGGCGGGCAGCTGCCCGGCGAACAGGCGGTCATAGGTATCGCGCTCGTGCCGGTCGAGCACCGCGGGGTCGAGCATCGCCGAGGCCCGTTCGCGCGCCTTGGCGCCAAGACGGCGCGCACGCTGCGGATCGTCCAGCATCCGCGCGGCGGCGCGGGTCAGCGCCGCAACATCGCGGAACGGAACCAGCTCGCCGGTCTCGTCGGTGCGGACCAGATCGCCCTGCCAGTCAAGGTCGTAGGCGACCAGCGGCGCGGCCCCCAGCGCGCTTTCCGACAAAGCGCGGCCAGTCAGCGGGGACAATACCAGCGCCGCATGCGCATTGAGCTGCGCCAGCGCATGCTGATCCTGGTTTCCGCCGATCACCAGCCTGTCGGCCACCCCGAGCGTAGCGGCGAGCGCGGTCAGATCCTCCCGCATGTCGCCATCGCCCGCGAAAAACAGCTTCACCTCGTGCCCTGCAGCAACCACACCGCCGAGCACCCGCACCGCATCGTCGGGAAACTTCACCGTCTGCAAGCGTCCAATGCACAGCATGTAGCGCCCCGGCACGATCCCGAGCCGCGTAAACAGCGCTTCATCGGTTCCGCGTTCGGCGGGGGGCAGGCGATGTTCGGGCGCGAGCAGATTGCCATAGCGGAAAATCGTGCAACGCGCCTCCCGCGCGCCGTGCCTCACCGCGAAGTCGACATTGTCCTGATTGGGCGCGGCAACAATGTCGGCGTGCGGCAGCACGAAGCGCTCGACCCTCTGCTCCAGCGCGATCGAGCGGAAGAAGCGCGGATAGAGCGGTCGGCCAGTGCTTTCGCGAACCTTGTCATTGTTGCCGTTGACGCGGATCAGCATCGGTTTGCCGGTGAAGGCCTTGAGCGCCAGCCCGAACAGCCCGAGATAGAGCGGATCGCCGACCCGGATCACCGCGACCTTCTCGCGCCGGATCAGCCGCAGCAGCGTGACGAACAGCCCGAGCTGTCCGATCAGAAAATTGACCGGAAACAGCCACGCGAGCCAGCCGAACCGCCCGATCCGCCCCTCGATCACCGTGTTGCGCTCATCGAGGCGGTACCATTGCGGCGGGCCATGGCGGGTGCCCCATTCGGGCGAGGTCAGCAGCGTGGCGAAGGGATGGACGCTGAACACATGGGCAAAATAGCCATCGAGATCGCGGCAGGTGATCGAAGCCTCGAGCCCGCGTTCACGGATCATCTCGAGCGTATAGGCCGCATCGAGCACCAGCAGGCTTGGGCGGTCGTTGCTGGCCGAATTCTTGGCTGCACGAGCAGGAGCGTGAGGGGCCATCGCCGGTCGATCTAGGCGGACCCGGGATGCTTGGCAATTGTCTCGCGATTGTTGAGCGGCTAAGCGGCTGCCCTGGTCCGCGCAACGCTACGGGAGACTGCCATGCACTTGTCGGTGGTCGATGCCGGACTCGGAAACATCAAGTCGATCAAGCGGATGGTCGAGCATATCGGCGGTTCAGCCGATATCATCAGCGATCCTGCGGCGTTGGCTGGGGCCGAGGCGATCGTGCTGCCCGGGGTGGGCGCGTTCGATTATGGCATGTCACTGCTGCACGATGGCGGCTGGATCGCCCCGCTCAATGAGGCGGCGCTGGGGCGACATGTGCCGGTGCTGGGGATTTGCCTGGGGATGCAGCTGATGTGCCGCAACAGCGAAGAGGGGGTGCGCCCGGGCCTCGGCTGGATCGCCGCCGATGTGGAGCGCATCGACACTGGCGGCGATCCCCGCCTCAAAGTGCCGCATATCGGCTGGACCGCGACGATTGCCGAGAAGTCCGGCGATATCCTGCCCGCTGACGAGGCCGAGCTGCGTTACTACTACGTCCACAGCTATCGCGCGGTTTGCGACGATCCCGCCGAAGTCTTGTGCAGCGCCGACTATGGCGCGCGGTTTACCTCGGGCTTTGTGCGCGATAATCTGCGCGGAGTGCAGTTCCACCCTGAAAAGAGCCACCGCTTCGGGATGGAGCTGCTGCGCCGCTGGCTCGGGATTGCTGCGTGATGCTGCGCAATCGGATCATCCCGGCGCTGCTGCTCAAGGATAGCGGGCTGTACAAGACCATTAAATTCGCCCGGCCGAGCTATGTCGGCGACCCGATCAACGCGGTGAAGATTTTCAACGAGAAGGAAGTCGACGAGCTGATCGTGCTCGATATCGAGGCGACACGCGCGGGCCGTCCACCCGATTTCGCGATGGCCGAATGGCTGGCCGAGGAATGCTTCATGCCGCTGTGCTGGGGCGGGGGCATCCGCCACGCCGAGGACGCCGCGCAGCTGTTCAAGCTGGGGATCGAGAAAGTCTCGCTGCAGACCGCGGCGCTGACCGACATGCGCCTCGTCACTCAACTCGCCAGCCGCCACGGCACGCAGGCGGTGGTGGTGTCGGTCGATGTCGAGAAGGACTGGCTCGGCAAATACCGGCTGCGCACCGCCACCGGTAAAGCCAAGCGCGAATGGCAGTCGGTGCTGCGCGAGGCTGCTGCGGCCGGAGCGGGCGAGGTGTTGCTCACCGCCGTCGACAAGGAAGGCACGCGCAGCGGCATGGACCTCAAGCTGATCGCCGAGGCCGCCGCCTTGCTCGACATTCCGCTGATCGCGAATGGCGGTGCGGGCTCTCTCGCCGACATGAAGGCCGCGACCGATGCCGGGGCCAGCGCGGTCGCCGCCGGAGCCTACTTCGTCTGGCAAGGGCCGCACAGCGCGGTGCTGATCACCTATCCGCGACCCGCCGAAATCCGGGCCACTTGGGGACATTGACTTGACCTATCCCGGCAACCACCGCGTCTGCACGCGCTGCATCATGGACGACACCGCCGCAGACATCGTCTTCGACGAAGACGGCGTGTGCAATTACTGCACCGAATTCCTTGAGCGGCTCGATCACTATGTCGATCCCGATCCCGCCGCGCGCCAGCGCAAGCTCGATGAGCTGGTCGCCAGGGTCAAGGGCAACGGCAAGGGCAAGCCCTATGACTGCATCATCGGCGTCTCGGGCGGGGTGGACAGCAGCTACACGCTGGTCCGGGCCAAGCAGCTCGGGCTGCGCCCGCTCGCCGTCCACATGGACAGCGGCTGGAACGCCGAGGTTGCCGCCAACAACATCGCCAATCTGGTGCGCGGTCTGGGGGTCGATCTGTACACCCATGTGATCGACTGGCCCGAGATTCGCGGGCTGATGGAAGCGATGTTCGCTGCCGATGTGCGCGATGTCGAAGTGCTCTACGACAATGCGCTGGCCGGGGTGGTCTATGGCCAGGCCGCGAAGCATGGACTGCACTATATCCTCGCCGGCTCGAACATGGCGACCGAGGGGATGCGGATGCCGGGGGAGTGGACCTGGCACAAGCTCGACAAGCGCAACATCGTCGGCATTTCAAAGCGCTTCGGCGGGCCGAAGCTCAAGACCTTCCCGGCGATCGGCACCGTGAAATATGCCAAGCATATCCTGCTCGACCGCGCCCACTGGATCGCGTTTCTCGATTTCATCGATTACCGCAAGGATGTCGCGCTGGCGGAGTTGCAGCGCGATCATGGCTACAAGCCCTATGCCTACAAGCATTATGAATCGGTCTTCACCCGGTTCTGGCAGGGCTACATGCTCCCGCGCAAATTCGGCTATGACAAGCGCAAGCCGCATCTTTCGACATTGGTGATGACGGGGCAGATGACCCGCGAGGAGGCGATGCAGAAGATGGGCGAGATCGCCTATTCCAGCCAGCGCGAGCTCGATGCCGACAAGCAATATTTCCTCAAGAAGATGGGTTGGTCGGAGGCCAAGTTCGAGGAATACCTCGCCCGCCCCGAAGTGCGCCACGACGCCTACCCGTCCGAAGCGGCACTGTGGGAACGGCTGCTGGGGCTTTATCGCAAGCTCAATCTCAGGGTTGGGCGGCTGAAATGATCCGCAATTGGGCAGACTTGCGGTCCTATGTCCGCGCCGATTGCCGGAGCCGCGGCGCACCGCTGACGCTGCGCGGCTGGCTGTTCGATCCGGTGCTGCGGTTTCAGGTGCTGTTGCGGCTGGACGAATATCTGCTCAACACCGGCAAGCCCCGGCTGATCCGCTTCCCGCTGCTGCTGTGGTTCCGGCGACTGTCGGTGCGGCTCGGCTTCAGCATGGGGCCGAACATCTTCGGGCCGGGCCTGGCCATCGTCCATTACGGCACCATCGTGATCGACCCGACCACGCGGATCGGCAAGAATTGCCGGATCCACGTCGGCAGCCACATCGGCGGCGCGGCGCAGTTCGTCGATCCCGCCGATGCGCATAAATACTCGCCGCGGATCGGCGACAATGTCTACATCGGCCCCGGGGCAAAGCTCTATGGCCCGATCGTGGTAGGCGACAATTGCGTGATCGGCGCCAATGCGGTGGTGACCAAATCGTTTCCGGAAGCCGGACTGACGCTGGCCGGGGTGCCGGCCAAGGTGATCGGCAAGGGGGGCGCCGGCGATCGGGTGATCCGGGGAGCGGATTAGAGTATTTGAGACTACAGGTTTCAGGAGTTGCGCAGATGTTTGACGTCGAATCCCTTATCAAGTCCGGTCGCAGCTATCAGCGCGTCGAATCCACCCGCATTTTTGATGCAGAGTGGAGTTCCGAGGAATGGGCCAAACAACAAGCGGAGTCTGTGGAGCGCTATCAGGCTTCCTCTTATGAAGAGGATGAAACACTTGGCGTCCTGTTTGGAGGATTCATAGGCACGACACTCGATCGTTCGGGCGTCGCGCTCGACATCGGATGCGGCTTGCACCCGGTATTGCCGCATTACGTAAAGCATCTGGGCCTTGAAAAATACGTGGGCATCGAGCCGCTCACGGCCCCCGTTGATCGCAGCTACATCTGCCTGTCCGGGGTTGGGGCGGAAGATATCCCGCTGCATGATGGCTGCGCAAGTGCTGCCATTTTCGCAACCTCCCTGGACCACATCGAAGCGCCCAAGGCGGCGATCGGCGAGGTGTTGCGCGTACTCAAACCGTCAGCGCCGCTGTACTTCTGGCTTGGCGTTCACGATCCGCACCTCCTGGCCGAAGCTAAGACATTTGGCGTCGTCCACAATCAGTCAACCGGTCTGCGCAAGCTGGTAAGGATTGTCGCTGCTCCGATTGAACATCTTCACCTGATCCGCAAGATGAAAACACAGGCGCGCAAGCTGGCCGCCGGAATTCCGCTGGATACCGCACACGCGCGCTATCACACCGTCGCGACGGTTGACGCAGAGCTGGCGTCGTATGGGCTTGAAATTATTCGCAGGGTGCTAGTCCCCGGATCAACATCTATGTTCGTGGAAGCACGTGCGCTCGAGGGCCACCGCTAAGCCAGCGACACGCGAGCAATTTGCCGATTCAGCCACGCCGCCCTACAGAGGACCGCGCCGAACAGCGCATATTCGACGCCCTGCAGCAAGGCCAGCAATTCGAGGAAACGCACCAGCCCCGCGCCGCTGACCCATGCCAGACCAAAGGCCAGCGCCATCGCCGTCACGCTGGCGACATTATGCGCGAACAGCCAGCCCGGGCGCTTGAGCACGAACACCGTCGTCGCCAGCGACATGGTGACGCTGCGCATGGCCAGCATCGGCGCGAGGATTACCAGGATGGTCCCTGCCATCTCCCACCCCGGTCCAAGGTAAATCCGCACCACTGGCCGGGCAAACAGCACCAGCCCGGCGAGCATTGCCAGACTGATCGCACCCGAAGCGAGCAGGGTGAAGCGAAATTCGCGCCAGAATTCGCCGCGTTCTTCCTGCGCCCGCGCGGCGCGCTGGAAGAACACCTGGGCAAGCGAATCGTTGAACAGCTGGAGCGGCAACACCGCGATGCGCTGCCCCACCGAATAATACCCGACCGCGCGGATCCCGTAGAGGAACTGCAGCAAGAACGGCATCAGATTAAGCGACAGCGCCGCCAGCAGCGTGCTGGGGATGTCGACGCTGACCTGCGCGCGAAAGCGGCGGAACATCGCGCGCATCTGGTGCAGGCGGGGCCGCCCGATCCCGTGGTCGCGGCGGGTGAGATATAGCCCCATCCCGGCCTGCGCGACCAGGCCCAGCGCGAAACCCGCAATCAGCCCCGCTGCGCTGGGCCAGATCAGCGCCGCGCCCAGCTGCACCCCCACCGTCACCGCCGTGCGCACTACCACCCCTACCGAGGCAAAGCGAAACGCCTCATGCCGTATCAGATACATGGTGATCGCATTGGTCGCGCCGGTGAGCAGGATCGCCACGAACAGCAGCGGCGCCATCAGCCCCAGTGCGGGCGTATCGGTACGCCACCACCACACCGTCATCCCCAGCGTCGCGACCAGCGAGACGACCAGCGCGACCGCAAAGCACAGCCACAGCATCGCCTGCCGCCCGCTTTTGGGTGCCGTCGCGATTCCCAGCTCGAACCGGCCGCAGGCGATTGCGCCGGGAATCGCGGCGGCGGCGATGAACGCGCCGAACAGGCCGAATTCCATCGGCGAATAGAGACGCGCGAGCAGCGGATAACTCGCCAGGTTGAACAGCTGCGCCACCGCCGTGCCGGTAAACAACGCGAGGAACTGGCGCAGATACTGGCGGCGGTCCATCCCTTGTGTCAGCCCGCTATTTGTGGCGCGGCGTAGCCGAGGAAGGCGTCCTTGTCGCGCAGCGCGCTCTTGAGCGTACCCCAGAAGTCCTGCTCGAAACTAAGCCCGAGTTGGCTGCGGATTTTCGCATTGGCGACATCGAATTCCATGATGTCGCCCACCAGCGGATCGCCATGCTCGACCGACAGTTTGCCCGCCGGGTCGAGAATTTCGAGCATGCCCCTGGCCAGATCGTTGATCGTCACGCGAATGCCCGAGGCAACATTATAGGCCTGCCCGGTCGCGGCAGGATCGGTCGCCGCCGCGATGTTGGCCGCGACCAGATCCTTGACATAGGTGAAGCTGCGGACCTGCTCTCCGTGGCCGAACACCACCGGGTTTTGCCCTTCGCTGATCCGGCGCAGGAAGATCGAGACAACCCCGCCAAACTCGTTCGATTCCTGGCGCGGGCCATAGACGTGGAAATAGCGCAGGATCGTGGTGTCGAGCCCGTAGAGGTGGCGGAACACATCGACATAGCGCTCGCCCGCCAGCTTGGAGACGCCGTAGTAGGACACCGGGGCAAGGGGATGGTCTTCGGTGGTCGGGAAGATCTGCGGCTCGCCATAGACCGAGCCGGTCGAGGCGTGGACGAATTTGCGCACCCCGGCAGCCATCGCATGGCGCAGCAGGTTGAGCGCACCGCCCGCGTTGACCTCAAGGTCGCGCTGCGGATTGTCGAGGCAGATGTTCTTCTTCGAGGCGGCGTTGTGGAACACCGTGTCGACGCGCTCGAAAATCTCCTTCATCGCCGCATCGTCGGCACAGATATCCAGCTCGGCAAAGCGGAAATTGTTGCGGCCCCTGAACAGCGCGACGTTGCTTTCCTTGCCGGCCGAAAGGTCATCGAGGCAGATGACATCCGCGCCGAGATCGACCAGTGCCTCGCACAGATGCGAACCGACGAAGCCTGCTCCGCCAGTGACGACAACTTTGCGTCCGGCAAGTTCGGCAGGGTGGACGGACATGAACTTCTCCTGGGTGGCTGATGGCGCGTGGCTGGGTTAGCCCTCCCGCGTCCGATCCGCTATCATCCAGGCTCCGGGACTGGTCAAGTTCCGCCGCTAGGGCTAAGCATGTGCTGCAAGAGACTGCTTGCGCCAACGCCGCGCGCACCCGGAGAAAGTTGCCAAGCGCATGTGCGGGATTGCAGGCCTGATTGACCGGCGCAGCAAGGTTCCAGATGACACGGACCGCATTCTGGCCGCAATGAGCGGCGAGATCGCGCGGCGTGGCCCCGATGGAGCCGCCAGCTGGTCCGATCCGAACCGCGGCGTGCATTTTGTCCACCGCCGCCTGTCGATCATCGACTTGAGTCCCGCTGGCGCCCAGCCGATGGTCAGCGACGACGGGCGAGTGGTGCTTTGTTATAACGGCATGCTTTATAACGCTGCCGACCTGCGCACGGAACTGATCGCCGCAGGGCGCAGCTTTCGCGGGCACAGCGATACGGAAGTCATCGTCAACGGCCTTGCCGCCTGGGGCGCTGAAGCACTGCTGCCGCGCCTGCTGGGGATGTTCGCCTTCGCCGCCTGGTGGCGCGACGAACGGCGGCTGGTGCTGGTGCGCGACCGGCTGGGCAAGAAGCCGCTATACTGGGGCAAGGTCGCAGGTGGCCTGGCATTTTCGAGCGAGCTACCCTCGCTGTGCTGCCACCCGGGCATTGACCGCACGATCGATCGCGGCGCGGCGGCGAGTTACCTGCGCACCGGCCATGTGCCAGAGCCATTGTCGATCATTGTCGGCGCGAAGAAGCTGCCTGCCGGCGCAATGCTCTCCCTGACTGAAGGCGCCAAGGAGCCTGTCATCACGCAATGGTGGTCGCTCGCCGACGTGGTTGAACGCGGCCGGGCCGATCGGCTGCCAGGCGGACCCGAAGCAGCATTGGCTGCGGCCGGGACGCTGATCGACGATGCCGTGGCACGTCGGATGGTCTCCGACGTTCCGCTTGGTGCGTTCCTGTCGGGCGGGGTGGACAGTTCCCTGGTGGTAGCGCGGATGCAGGCACTGTCTGACCGCCCCGTGGCCAGTTTTGCCATCGGCTACCACAACCCCGCCTATGACGAATCGCGCGAGGCGGAGGCTGTCGCCCGGCACTTGGGCACCGAGCACCAGAGTTTCATCCTGTCGCCACAAGACGTGATCGGTGCGGTGGAGCGGATGCCGACGATCTATGGCGAGCCCTTCGCCGATCCATCCGCTGTCCCCAGCTCGATCCTGGCCGAGCGAGCCCGCAAATATGTCACCGTGGTGTTGACCGGTGACGGCGGGGACGAGGTCTTCGCTGGTTATAACCGTTACGCCGCCGCACGAGGACTGCTGGCAAGCCTCGACCGGCTGCCGCGCCCGCTGCGCCATGCGCTGGCCCGGGTGATGGCGGTGCCCAGCCCGGCGGCGTGGGACCGGTTGTTCGCCCTGATCCCGGCAAGGATGCGACCGCGCAGCGCCGGGGAAAAGGTCCACAAGCTTGCGCCGATGCTCGCGCTCGACCCGGCGGATCGCTACGCTCAGGTCACCAGCCAATGGAGCGATGTCAGCGCGATCCGGCTGGGCGATGAACCCGCCGCTGATCCCGCTCTGGCGCGGGGACTCGAACTGCTTGACGATCCGGTTGAGCAGCTGCGCTTCCTCGATCTGCTGACCTACCTGCCGGGTGACATCCTCACCAAGGTCGATCGGGCGACCATGGCCTGCGGACTGGAAGCCCGTGCGCCGCTGCTGGACCATCGTCTGGTTGAGCTGAGTTTCCGGTTGCCGACCACAACGCTGATGCAAGGCGGGCGCACCAAATCGATCCTCCGTCAGCTGTTGGCGCGAGACGTTCCTCGGGGCCTGTTCGAACGTCCCAAGAGCGGCTTTGGCATCCCGATCGGCGACTGGCTGCGTGGGCCGATGCGCGATTGGGCGGAGGAGCTCTTGTCGCTCCCGGCGCTTGAGGAGATGGGGCTGGTCCGCCCCGAAGCAGTCCGCGCAATCTGGCAAGCGCATCTGTCGGGCAAGGTGAATGCGCAATATGGGCTGTGGACCGTGCTGATGCTGCAAAGCTGGCAGCGTCACTTCCGCAACCTGCCTCAGGGCCGACCCGCCGCCTTGGCCATCGCCCGCGCATAGAGTGCTTCATAAGCATCCTGGGCGGCCGCAATGCTGAACTGAGTGGTGACATGCGCTTTCTGGCGCTGGCCCATCGCGGAAAGCTCTTCAGGCGCACGAAGCAAGCGAACGATTTCCGCACCGACCACCTGAGGATCAGCGTTTGACCAGATCCAGTCATTGGCACCATCGCGATAATCGTCACGTGCTTGTAGTGCGATCAGTGGCACGCCCGCCGCCGCCGCTTCAAGCCCTGCGATGCCGGTGATCGGCCCGACATTCATGCTGACATAGAGGTCGATATTTGCCAGCGCGAGCGAGGGGCGCCCGACCAGGCCGGGGAGATGAAGTCTGGCGCCAAGCCCGATCCGTTCCGCTTGCCGGTGCATTTCATCCAGCATGGACCCGTCTCCCCCCATCAGGAAATGGGCTTCGGGAAGCGCATGCGCCGCTGCTGCGAAGCTATGCAGCGTTGCCAGCGGGTTCCGCTCGGCGCGGATTCTTCCGATTGTACCTACCAGCGTCGCACCCACCGGGATTTCAAGCGATGCGCGCCAGCTGCGTGCTTCCGCCTCTGCGACCACTCCATCAACGGCCAGCCCGTTGGGAATGACGGCGCCAGGGAGTTGAGGATGGCTTAGCAGGAAGCCAAGCCAGAACGGGTCCTCCGCCATCAGCGCGAAACCGTCCCGCCCGCCCGCCATAGTCGCCGCCAGCCAGCGTTGGCGTGGTGTGATGGGCATGCCTACCCCATGAAAGGTTTCGACAATGGCGGGCCCGCGTTTCCCACGCAGCCGCTGCATCGACTTGAGCAACGTGCCGAACAGAGCGGCATAGGTCAGGTGGCAATGGACCACGTCGACGCTATCCAGCCATGCCCGGTTCCGCCACAGCCAGGCTGGCAGGCCAAAATAGGCGGCGCGCTTGTCGCCGTCGCGAACGGCGATGGTCTTCAGGGGGATCGCGGCGCCAAGCCGGTCACGGATCAGGCGCGGATCGACTGGGTAGCCGCTGACCACGGTGAGGTCATGTCCGCGCCGCCGAGCTTCATTGGCGAGGTCAACCAGCACCTTTTCTGCGCCGCCCTTGGTTAGCGCCGGGACGACATGGACAATCCGCATAGCCGCGACGCCGCGCTGCGCTCAGGCCGGACCGAGGATGCTGGTCAGCACCTGGTCGCACACCATCATCGCCGCCACCCCGGCCTCGGCATCGGGGGCGTCTGGCGAGATTTCTCCCCGGCAACCGCTCAGGAAAGCCTGAAGCTCCAGTTGCAACGCCTCGCGCGGCTGGACTTCTATCATCTCTTCGGTACGGGTGATCCGATAAGGCTGGCCGGGCCGCTGTTCGATCTCGTTGTGACGGCTGATCGAAATCTCCTTACTCAGCAGCTCGCAGTTGACGAACATGTCCTTGCAGGTCGCCTGGATGCTGCGCATTTTCTTGTCAGTAATACGGCTCGCCTGGATCCGGCTGAAGCGCCCATTTGCATGCGTTAGCAAGGCCGCAGCATAGTCGATCATCGGGCCTTCGGCGACGCCATGCGCCGAAACCTGCGTGATCGGGCCGTTGAGATGCAACGCGAGATCGATGTCATGGATCATCAGGTCGGTCACCACATCGACATCGGTGATTCGCGCAGAGATCTTGTTGGTGCGGATGAAATCAACGCTTACCACCTGCTCGGAGCGGTCGAGAAGCTGCTTCATCTGCACCACTGCGGGATTGAAGCGCTCGATCAGCCCGACTTGCATATGGATACCGCGGGCATTCACCAGATCGAGGATCTCCTTCGAGCTTGCGAGCCGCTCGGTTATCGGTTTTTCGACGAAGATGTGCTCCAGTCGATCTGCAGCCATGCGAATGTAGTGGTCATGCGTGGTGGTCGGGCTGGCGATCACCACCGCCTCAACATCGTCAAGCGCTGTCTCGATATTTGTGACATGCGGAACACCCGCTGTTGCCGCAACCGCCGCGCCATGTTCGGCATCGGAATCGTGCACCCAGCACAAATCCGCTGCCGCCAGAAGCGAGAGCACGCGCAAATGGTTCTGACCCATCCGACCCAGGCCTATCAGCCCAATCGTGACAGGTGCCGTGCCCTTCATGCCATAGCTTCCGATGGCGGGGTGTTGATCCGGTTGCCGGTCTTGTCGACCTTGCCTACCGCGCGCGCCGGATTGCCCATGACCAACGTGTAGGGCGCAACGTCGTGTGTTACGACAGAGCCGGCCGCAACCATGGCATATTCGCCGATTGTCACGCCGCAGACGATCGTCGCGTTGGCACCGATGCTGACCCCGTCCTCGATCCGGGTCAGTGTCACGGTCCAGTCAGGATTGCTGGCGCGAGGCACTCTGTCGTTGGTGAAGCACGCGTTGGGCCCGACAAATACCTCGCTGCCAATCGTCACGCCGTGGTAAACCGAGACACTGTTCTGAATCTTGCACCTATCGCCGATCGTTACGGCATGATCGATGTAGACGTCTTTCGCGAGGATGCAGCCAGCACCAATCTTCGCATCTTCCCGGATCTGGACGTTGATCCAGATCTGGCTGCCCGCACCGATTCGGGCTTCGGGATCGACGTGTGCACTGGGGTGGATGAAGACAATGTCTGCCATCGGGTCACTCACCCATCGCTTCGACAATCGCGTCGATTTGCGCGTCCTCGAGATAGGGGTGCATCGGCAGACTGAAGACGCGATCGGCCATGGCTTCGCTGACCGGAAAATCGCCCCGCATGTAACCGAGCGGCGCGAATGCCTTCTGCTCATGGAGTGTTTTGGGGTAATAGATCATGGTCGGCACGCCGCGGACGTTCAGTTTTTGCTGGAACGACGTGCGGGCGGCGGAATTCTCGGCCACGACGGTATATTGAGCCCAGGCGCTAACCATTCCGTCGGGCACGGTTGGAACAATCAGTGCCAGGCCGGCTTCGGCAATGCGTTGCGTGTAGTGCGCCGCGACCCGCTGGCGGGCGGTGATCTCATCCTCGAAGATATCGAGTTTGGTATTGAGCACCGCTGCCTGGATCGCGTCCAGCCGACCGGTGATGCCGATCCGGACATTGTCATATTTGTCGCTGCCCTGACCATGCACCCGGATCGAACGCAGCACAGCGTCAAGTTCGGCATCGTCACAGAAAATCGCTCCACCATCGCCGTAACAGCCGAGCGGCTTGGCCGGGAAGAATGAGGTGCAGCCGATCTCTGCCAGAGCGCCGGCGCGGGCGTTCCGGGCGGAGGCGCCGAAGCTTTGCGCCGCATCCTCAATCACGAACAGGCCGTGCGCCGCCGCGATGCTGTTGATCCGGCCATAGTCAGCCGGAAGGCCGAACAGGTCCACCGCGATGATTCCGCGTGGACGCAGGCCGCGCAGCTTGTCTGTGGGCCAGCGCGGGAGCGGGTGATCAGCGTCGCCGCCCGCCGCCAGTGTGGCAATGGCTCGTTCGAGTGCCGCAGGATCCATGTTGAAGCTGCCGGGCTCGATATCGACGAAAATCGGGGTTGCCCCAACCGTGACGATCGCCTCAGCGCTCGCCATGAAGGTGAAGGGCACGGTGAATATGGCGTCGCCCCGACCGATCCCCTTGGCCATCAGTGCCATCACCAGCGCATCGGTTCCCGATGCACAGCTGACGCAGTGGCGCGTTCCGGCAAACTTGGCGAGCCGCTCCTCAAGCTGCTGCACCACTGGCCCGAGAATGAAGGTCCCGCTGCGCATGACCTCAAGCACCGCGCGCTCAACCTGTTCGGTGATCCGGCTGTATTGCGCCTTGAGGTCGATGAACGGGATCATGCCTTGCGCAACATATTGAAAAGAAGAACAGATGGCAAAGGCGCACGTCGCGCCAAGCGCCCACCCACGGCGTGCGGAAGGGAGAGGCAGAACGTCATCTCGCCGACTCGGGACTCGTCGGCAGTCCCGCTGCCGCGCCGTCATCGGGAACCTGGCGCTTGTCCTTGGCGACAAGATAGAGTGCGGCAAAGATCAGGTAGAGTGCGGGCGTGAACATTTCGCGCTGCCGCAATCCCAGCCCGACGTTGTAGTACATGAAGGAAAGCAACAGGATCAATGCGAAAAGAAATATTGTTGCGAAGCGTATCGGCAAAGACTCGCGAAACATTGCCCGCCAGATGCGGTGATTTCGCACCAATACAAAAGTCACAAACAGCATGAACACATTCTGGACCGATGCGACGAGCCCGAAAAAGCCACCAGAATCAAAGAAGAACGGCCGGTAAAGCAGGCTGATCAGCTTCAAAGGGAACGGCGCCGAAACCAACTGATCGCTGCCATCGGCCGCAGCGGCCGCCGTGGCGGTGGACGTTTCCAAATAGCCAGCGATCGAACCCACGCTGGACAAGTCCACGCGCAGACTGGCTTGCACCGTGTTGAGCAGCAGTGCGCCCGAGACCAGGGAAAGACCGACCAGCACTCCGCGCAGCGCCAGCGGCAAGCCGCGCCCAGCGACCACAGCCAATGCCAGCGAACCGATCGCAATCAACGCGATATGGGGACGAAACAGCACCATCACTACGATGGCAATTCCGAACCACAACCAGCGCTTGGTGATGGCCATCGAGGACCATACTGCCAGCGTGCAGGCGAAAAACAACGGCGCGTCCTTGCCGATCGCGCTGGTCCAGAAATACATGCCGGGCATGAACATCAAGACGGTAAGAAACGGCGGCCAGGGTCGCTCGAGCACAATCGTGAGTTCTTCAAGCGCCCGAACCAGCAGCGCTATGCCCCATACACCAAACGCTTGAAACAGAAAGAAGTAATCTAAATAGGTCCCACCAATAACGTCTCGCAACCACTGCACTGAATATATGATGAATACAGTGCCAAGGGAAAACCTATGATAGTAAAATCCAGGTCTATCAAAGTAATATAGTCCGGTATCAGCATCGTAGGATTGCGCATATTGATAATAAATCGCAGTAGTTGCTACATGGATCACTGCGATTAGCAGAAAAAATCCGATTTTTCTGTTACTTTGTTCAATCGCTAGCCAGCGGACAGCCAGCAACCCCAGCAAGATTCCGGCGACGCCGACAAAGGTCATGGCTGTTGCGCCGGGCTGATTTCGATCTGTCGCCCGACCATCCGCGCGAGCAAAAAGCCGAACAGCGCCGCAATCGCGGTCGACCGCCGTGGATTGTCCACAATCGTTCGGGCAACAATCGTGCTTGGAACGGTGCGCGCCACGTCCGGCTACTTGACGATTACGATCTTGCGCCCACGCGCTCCGTCGTCGCTGCTCGCTTCGCCGCCATATTTGTAGGAATAGGCGTAGCCGTAACCCATCTTCTGATTGTCGAATTTGTTGAGCACAACGCCCAGAAGGCGAGTGTTTGAGCCGAGCATCCGAGATACCGAGGCAAGGATCGTCGATCGGTGCACGGATGCAGCTTCGACCACCATTATTGCACCATCAACCACCGCGCCCATTAACGGCGCGTCAGCGAGACCCATGACCGGTGGCCCGTCAATGATGACATGATCAAAGCGAGACTGGGCAAGTTTGAGGAGGGCCTCAAAGCCGCCCTCGGAAAGCAGCGCTGCCGGGTTGGGTACTGACGGTCCCGCAGCTGCCACGAACAGGTTTTCGAACATGCTTTCGCGCGTGACCGCTTCAAGCCGCATTTCGCCGCTCAACACATTGGAGAGGCCAATCGTGTCCTTGCGCGACGAGTTGCTGACATAGAAGCTGGGCTTGCGCATATCCGCGTCAAGGATCAGCACCCGCTTGCCGAGACGTGACAGCGAAATGGCCAGCGCAAGCACAACGCTGCTTTTGCCTTCGCCAGGGCGTGAACTGGACACCAGCAAAGTTCGCGGCACCCCGTGGCCGGTAGCAAACTGAAGCGATGTCCGGATTGAATGTGCCGCCTCGGCCATGTCAGACTTCGGATCGATAACCGTATCCACGAAATTGTCGTTGTCTTGGGACGCCGGCATGACACCGAGCAGAGTCATGTGCAGCTTGGTCCTGACATCCTCGGGCGACTTGATCGTATCATCGATAAATTCGAGCAGGAGTACCCCGCCGAATCCAAGGAACAGGCCGATCAAAAGGCCGATCAGTAGATTGGCCAGCACGTTGGGGGATACCGGCGCCTTTGGCACGCGCGCGCGATCAACAATCGCTATCTTGTTGCTGCCGACGCCGCCAACAACCCCGACTTCCTTATATTTTTGGAGGAGCGCATCATAGATAGAACGGTTGGTATCAACGTCGCGCAGGAGTATCGTGTACTGGATGCTGCGGGAGCGCAGATCCAGCACCTTGGACTTCATGCCATCGACCCGCTGCTGCAGCTCGCGCTCGCGTGCCACGGCGGCCTGATAGTCAAGCCTAGCGGCCGAGCCCACCCCGCTACGCTCACGCCCGATGTCCCGTTCGAGGGACCTGATCCGCTGGCTGAGCGCGCGCATGGCGGGCAGCTCTGGCAGGAAGATCGCGAGCTTCTCCTGATATTCGGCCTGTGCGTCGGCGCGCTTGCGGATAAGCTCCTGAAGCACCGGATTGCTGTTTGACTCAGTGGTCGCGACGGTGCCTGCCGATCGAACGCTACGCTGTTCAGCAGTAATCCGATCGGTCCGAGCCTGGGCCAGTGCATCGTTCAGGGTAACGAGGGTTGAAGCTTCAAGTGACTGTCTTCCTGCTCCCTTTTCGTCGCCACCGAGCTCGATGATACCCTGCCTTGCGGCGTAGCCGACCAGTTGCCGTTCGGTTTCTTCAAGCTTGACGCGGGTTGAATTGATCCGATCCTCCAGGAACCGGCGAGCGTAGGAAGTCGCATCGAAATCCCGATCAAGGCCGCTGGCGATGAATTGTTCGGCGTAGCTGTTGGCAAGCTGGGCAGCCATCGCGGGGTCGGGAGATGTGATGTTGATATTCACCAATCGGCTATTGCGCACCTCTTCGACGGACATTTGCGCCCGCACCCGATCGGTCGCATCCTCGCGCCGTTCTCCCGCACTCTTCGTTGGCGACGCAAAGGCCGGATTGTTGGCCAAACGCTGCGCATCCACCACGCGCTGGGCAAGATCGCGGCTTCGCAACAGGCCGATCTGGGTGGCGAGAAATTCATTATTGCTGATCATCATCGGGCGCGCCGTATCCGCCCCCTTGATGATCATCGGGTCTTCCTGATTGATCTGGATCTGCGATGCCGCGACATACATCGGCGTCATCATCAACGAGACGCCCAGCGCAATCAGCGGGCCAAGAATCGCGGCAGCGAGAATCACGAACTTCCAGCGATTCAGGATCCGCAAGATTTCCGCGGGATCAAGCGCCCGGGCAACCCCACCACCGTCCAGGAGGCCTTGCTGCCGCGCCCTTGCGAAGCCATCAAGGCCCGTTCCGGTTATCGCCGTCTTCGGTTCCGTCGCGGTTTGCGCGGATGGCTGCGTTTCGTCGGTCACAAAAAATCCTCGGCCTGCAAGCTAGCTGCTAACTAGATGCGAAGAAAATAGAGAAGCGGAACGGCCTGGAGGATTTCCCGATAGGCCTTGCCGAGCTTGGAACCATCCACAACAATGACATCATTGCCATAGATCGCCGGGTTAGGTGACCGCCCGGTCCGGATAGTCGCCAGATCAAATGCCGCCGCTCGCCGCTCCCCGTTGATCTGGCGGAATATCACGACGCGGTGCGGATTGGCGAACTCGCTGGGACCGGCCGCAAAGGCGATGGCGGACAGAAGATCTGACTCACCGCGGACTTCGAACGTGCCGGGCTTGGTGACCGAACCTTCGACGGTAACCGTCTTGACCACGGTTTGCTTGATGGAAACTTGGACCGAAGGCGAGCGAATATAGCGTGCAGCCAGCCGGCTGGTGATCTGCTGGGCCAATTGATCCGACGTCAAACCTTCGACCTGAAAGGTGCCAACCAGGGGCATGACGATAGCGCCATTGGTATCGACCTGGATGTCCCGATTGAGTTCCGCCAGCTCGAATACGGCAACCGAAATAACATCCAGCTTGCCGATCAAGCCCTGTTTGCCAAGCGCAGGTCGATCATTGTCCGGTGCGGAAAAGTTGGGGACATCATAGGGAACCGGCCCGCCTCGTGACGCGCAGCCAGCCAATGGCATCAGGGCAACCAGCGCCCAGAACGAAAGCAATAGACATTTCACCAAACGATCACCTCAAGAAAACAACCCATCCGCAGGCAGGTCGAATCATCATCCCTGTCGCAACTTCGTACGATGCCGCAGGTCTCATCCTGGATGCCTTACTAACGGGATAACTGGGTGTCTAGCACCCACATACCGCATTGTTGCAGGCAGGCGACCGCATTGCAAAGTGCTGGACATTTCGCGACAAGTTGCGAAATCCGCACTATCGCCTGGTTGCCGCGGTGATCGTCAGGCGATACCCCCCAATCAATTACCGGAAGGATGCGCGCAGAGTATGTCAGGCCGCAAGCTGCTGGTGATAATCGACGGTGGTTCCGAAGGCGACCGGGTGGCCGAATGGCAGCGTCGGGCCTTGGCGACGCTGCCAGCAGAAGACCGGTTGACTCTGCTGGTTTGCACCAACACCAGGATCCGGCGCGAGCCGTTGCGGTTCCCGCTATATTATGCGCTGAACCTCGTTGCCGTACGGAACAGGCTTACGCGCTCGGTTCCGCTGGGCGCGCTTGCTGCGAGCATCGAACAGCGGATCGAGTTTGCCAGCAATCAGGACGGATTATGGCAGGTCTTGCCGCAAGAGATCATCGATCTTGTCACGTCTTCGAGCGCTGATGCCGTCATCAAGCTGGGCATGGGACTGATGCGCGTGCCGTCCCAACTGGCGGTACCGATCCTGTCGTGGCACCATGGCGATCCGGAGCATTTCCGGGGCCGCCCGGCCGCGTTCTGGGAGATGCTCGCCGATCGTCGGGTGATTGGCCAGGTGGTGCAGGTCATCAGCAACAAGCTTGATGCGGGCCTGGTGGTGGCCTTCGCCGAAACCCGCACCATTCCGCATAGCTGGCGTGCCACGCTGATCGCAGCGTTCCGGCACTCACCCCTGCTGCTTGCCCCGGCGCTGGAGAACGCATTGGCCGGGCGAAGCCTGCCCAAGCTTCCGACCGGCCGCAATTATCGGCTTCCCTCCAATGCACAGGTCGCTCGTCTGGTGTGGCGCCTGACGGTTGCCACGATCAGGCGGCTGGTGTTCGGGGCCTTGTTCGAAAAGCGGTGGCGGGTCTCCCGCGCCCAGATTGCGTCAGCGGATGACGCGGTCAAGATTGCCACTGGGCGCGGAACCCTGCCGCCCGAACCGACCTGGTGGTCTCCGCCATTGCCGCCCGGCTGCTCGTTCATTGCCGACCCGTTTTTCGGCGAGAGCAATGACGAGGTGCTGGTCGAGGCGCTTTCGCGTTGGAGCGGCAAAGGGGAGATCCACCTGATCGGCCCCTGGGGGAGCAAGCGCTTGTCGTCTCATGCTGGGCACCATAGTTACCCTGCGCTCGTCGAACATCAGGGCGAGACGCTGTGCGTTCCGGAGATTGCGCAATGGAGCGACCCTGTCGCCTTTCGCTGGCGCAACGGCTGGGAAGCACATCGCGCCCTCGATATTGTCGGCAGCCCGCGCCTGACTGATCCGACTTTTCGGCATCACCACGGGCGGCTCTACCTGTTCGCCAACGACGCAAGCTGGGGTAGCGGAGTTCTCAAGCTGTGGTCGGCGGACGGCCTCTTCGACCAGTTTGTCGAACATCCCGCGAGCCCGCTCCGCATCAGCCCGCGCGGCAGCAGGATGGGCGGTGCGCTGCTTTCCGCCGGGGGGCAGCTTTACAGGATCGGCCAGGATTACTCGCAAGATTACGGCAGCGGCCTGATTCTATTCTCGATCGACGAGATGACGCCCGACAGCTACCGCGAGCGCGAAGTAGGCAACTTTCGGTTTGAGGATCGCAAAGGGCCGCATAGCTTCAACCTTGCGCCCGACGGCAAAGCGGTTGTGTTTGACTGGTACCGAGATGGATTTACACCAATGGCTGGAATCCGGCGGGTTCTGGGACGGCTCCGAAGGGGTTGAGAATGGAGAGTTTCGAGAATGAAGGATTTCGCCCTTATCGGTGCGGCAGGCTACATCGCTCCGCGGCACATGCGTGCAATTCGCGATACGGATAACCGACTGGTCGCGGCACTGGATAGCAATGACACGGTCGGCGTTCTCGACAGCTTTTTCCCCGAAGCTCATTTCTTCACCGAGTTCGAACGCTTTGACCGCTTCCTTGATCTGCGCCGCCGCGAGGGTGGCGCGGTTGATTATGTCAGCGTGGTTTCGCCCAACTATCTGCATGATTCACACATCCGGTTCGCGTTGCGCAGCGGGGCAAACGCGATTTGTGAAAAGCCCCTGGTGGTAAACCCCTGGAATATCGATGCGCTGCGAACGGTGGAGCAGGAAAGCGGAAAGCGGATCAGCACGATCTTGCAGTTGCGGCTGCATCCCAGCATCATCGCTTTGCGCGAACGGGTCGCCGCGGCACGCGCCGACGGGCATGGCCGCTTTTCGGTGGACCTCAGCTACATCACGGGTCGCGGCAAATGGTATGCCCAGTCCTGGAAGGGCGAAGAAAAGAAATCCGGCGGGATCGCCGCCAATATCGGCATCCATTTCCACGATATGTTGCTGTGGATTTTTGGCCCGGTTGAAGCGATGACGGTCAACCACAGGGCAACGGACAGCGCCAGCGGAACGCTCCAGCTCCGCGATGCCGATGTGCGATGGTTCCTGTCGATCAACGTCGCTCACCTGCCTGCGGCCATCGCGCAGAAGGGGCAGCGCACCTATCGCAGCATTACGCTGGAAGGCGAGGAGATCGAATTTTCCGACGGATTTACCGAACTGCACACCGACAGCTACCGCCATATCCTCGCAACCGGCGGGTTCGGGCTCGACGATGCGGAGCCGAGCATCCAGCTTGTGCACGACATCCGTCAGCAGCCGGTTGTTGGCCGGTCAGGCGATTATCATCCCCTTGCTGCAGCCGCGATGTCGGAATGAGCATTCATCCCACTGCGATTGTCGATGAGGGCGCGCAGATCGGAGCGGGCACGCGCATCTGGCACTGGGTCCACGTCTGCGGCGGAGCAAGGATCGGCGCGGGCTGCTCGCTCGGCCAGAACGTCTATGTCGGCAACCGGGTGACGATTGGCGACAACGTCAAGGTCCAGAACAATGTTTCGGTCTATGATGAGGTGACGCTGGAAGACGACGTCTTTTGCGGCCCAAGTATGGTGTTCACCAATGTCTATAACCCGCGTTCGGTGGTCTCCCGCAAGGATCAGTATCGGCGGACGCTGGTTCGCAAGGGGGCTACTCTGGGGGCGAACTGCACCATCGTCTGCGGCACCGAGATCGGCCGCCATGCATTTGTTGGCGCGGGATCGGTCGTCAATCGCGACGTGCCCGATCATGCTTTGGTCGTTGGCGTGCCCGCCAGGCAGGTCGGCTGGATGAGCGCATTTGGCGAGCGGCTCGATCTTCCTCTCGAAGGCCAGGGAGAAGCGCATTGTCCCGGTGATGGTTCGCTATATCGGCTGACCGGCAAGCGGATCGAGCGTATCGGCTGACCGCGCGGATCGTCAGTCGAGCCCCAGATGGGCCAGCATGGCAGCATTGATCTTTTCAACAGCATACTTCTGGCGGCAATAGGTCAGCCCGGCGTCCCCCATGTCGGACCGAGCTTGCGAGTCTGACGCCAGCACCCGCATCGCGGCCGCTGTCGCGCTGACATCGCGCACTGGAATCATCAGCCCGGTCTCGCCATCACGAATCGTCTCGCGGCAACCCGGGGCATCGGTGGTAATCACCGCGCGGCCCATTGCCATCGCTTCCAGCACCGTCCGCGGGGTGCCTTCGCGATAGGATGGCAGCACATAAACGCTGGCAGCGGCAAGGGCCGGACGCACATCATCAAGCGGGCCGAGGTAGGTCAATCCAGCTGCCCGCCACCGGTCCAGCTCAGCGTGCGTGATTGAATCATGGCCTTCGTCGAAGAATCCCGCCAACGCGAACTGTGCGTCAATGCCCTCGTTGAGCAGCTGGGACGCCGCCATGCCAAATTCGCGCACCCCCTTGTTGCCAAGCAGGCGAGAAATCATCAGGAAGCGCGGATCCGCTGGCAAGGCAGTGGGGGCGTAATGGGCCATGTCGACGCCCGAGCCATCCACCAGACGCGCCTTTGCGGGATCGGCCAGCGCGCCTGCGGCGATAAAATCGGCCCGATCGTCGGGGTTCTGGAAGATCACCACGCGATTGGCCGTCGTCGCCCGGCGATAAAGTCGGCGGGACAGCTGGCCCACCAACTGGCGGACCAGCCCCTTGCCCGGGATGAAGGCAAAACCCAGCCCGGTGATCAACGAAGCGGATTCGATGCCTTCGGCCTGGGCGGCCAGCGAGCCCCAGATGCATGGCTTTATCGCATAGCCCAGTACCAGATCCGCGCCGCTGCGGCGGATCACCTTCCGCACCGCGCGGTAATATTGATAGTCGGCCGCAGGATTGAGCCCGGCGCGGGTCAGCGGCACTTCATGCGGGGTGGCGCCAAGCGCAGCGACTTGCTCGGCGGCGTCTTCCCGTAGCCCTGGGGCACTGGCATGCACCTTATGTCCAGCGGCAATCATCGCCCTGATCAGCGGTCCGCGGAAGTTGATCAGCGAAGGGGCATAGGACGCGTTGACAAGGATGGTGCGGCGTTTCATGCGCTGGCTATAGTGTGGCCTAATCGGTCACACCACCACACCATGATCCATCTTTTTGACCCGATGGGCATGGCGGCTGACCAGCGGAGAAGTCGACCCTGCCAATGCCCAACTTGTCGATCGCGCCCTGGCCATCCTATTCGCAGGAAGAGGTCGATGCCGTTTCGGCGGTGCTACAAAGCGGGAAGGTCAACTACTGGACCGGCGAGGAATGCCGCGCGTTCGAACAAGAGTTCGCGGCCTTTGCCGGGACGACCCATGCCATCGCGTTGGCCAATGGCACGCTGGCGCTTGATCTGGCCTTGAAGGCGCTCAGCATCGGCCCCGGGGACGAGGTGATCGTTACGCCGCGAACCTTCATTGCCTCGGTCTCGACGGTGGTGAATGCCGGAGCGACGCCGATATTCGCGGATGTCGATCGCGATAGCGGCAATATTTCGCCAGCGACGATCGCGCCGGCGCTGAGCGAGCGGACCAAGGCAATCATTCCCGTCCATCTGGCGGGCTGGCCGTGCGACATGGCCGGCATCCTCGCGCTGGCAGAGCCACGGGGAATTGCCGTAATCGAGGACTGTGCCCAGGCCCATGGCGCCAGGATCGGCGGGCAGTCAGTGGGCAGTTTCGGTGATATCGGGGCCTGGTCATTCTGCCAGGACAAGATCATCACCACCGGCGGCGAAGGCGGCATGGTGACAACGTCACGCGAGGCACTGTGGTCGACAATGTGGTCGTTCAAGGACCACGGCAAGGACTGGGCGGCCGTCTATGAGCGCGACCATCCGCCCGGGTACCGCTGGCTGCATGAAAGCTTTGGCACAAACTGGCGGATGCTGGAAATGCAAGCGGTGATCGGGCGGATCCAATTGCGCCGACTGGCAGAAATGACCGGCCGGCGCGAAGCAATCGCCGCGCGTTATGCCGCCGCCATCGCACCATTTTCGCAGGCGGTGCGATTGCCGCGTCCTGGCGCCGGGCTGACCCATGGCTGGTATCGTTGCTACGCCTATGTCCGCCCGGAAGGGCTGAAACCGGGCTGGAGCCGTGATCGGATTATTGCCGAAGTCGCCGCGCAAGGCATGCCCCTGATGCAGGGCAGCTGTTCCGAGGTCTATCTGGAAAAGGCGTTTGACAACACCGGCTGGCGCCCGCTGCACAGGCTGCCGGGCGCAGCGGAGCTGGGCGAAACCAGTCTGATGTTCCTGACCCATCCGACGCTTAGCGACGAAGACGTCGGGCGGATTTGCTCTGCTGTGACACGGGTGCTGGCACAGGCCGCCCGCTAGACCGTGATCGTTTCAGATTATATCGATCTGAACCGTGAATCACGGTCTAAAGCTTATGATGAGAGCCTGATTCACGCCATCGGCGGAAGCGCAAGGCGCTTCCTCCTCAGACGATCAGGCTCTAGGGCCTTTGACGAAGGAGGCGCGCGGGATTGCCGATCACCGTTGCACCGGGCGGCACATCGTGGACCACGACTGCCCCCATGCCAATCACAGCGCCGGCTCCGATCGTCACGCCTTGGCGGATCACCGCGTTCGAACCGATATAGGCACCATCGCCAATCGTGACATTGCCATTGCAACAAACTGCCGGAGCAAAGGTCACGAAATCGCCGATCACGCAGTCATGCTCGACATAGCTGTAGAGATTGCAATGGAAATGGCTGCCGATGCGGATGTTGCTGGTCAGGGCGGTCCAGGGCGAAAACACGCCGCCTTCACCGATTTCGACCTCATCCATCGTTACCATCTGGGCAGCGCGCACGCCGAAAAAGCCAAGGCCAGCAGCCACGCATCGCGCCGCCAAGGCCTGGCGCGTCGCAGGGTCGGCAACCGCGATGACAATCGTCTTGTCGGGGAGGTCCACAAACTGCGAGAAGGAGATGATGTCATGACCATTGCAGTGGCTTGCCTGGGGCTGATCTTCCACGAAGACAACCCTGCTGGCGGGGAATTGCACGCGAACCAGCGGGGCGATCCCGCGGCCGCAGCCGCCTGCTCCGAATACCCCAAATGCCCGTGTCATTTCGCGCTCCCGGTGAATGGCGGCATGGTTGCGCTACCCGCCGCACTGATGCCGCGGCGGCTGAGAACTGCCAACATGGTCAGGCAAATGACCTTGCAATCAAGCCAAAGGCCGCGGTTATCGACATACCAGATATCGGCCGCAAATTTCTCGTCCCAGGTGAGGGAGTTCCGGCCGTTAATCTGCGCCCATCCGGTCAGGCCGGGGAGGACATCGTGACGGCGGGTCTGTACCGCGTCATACAGTGGTAGATATTCCATCAGCAGCGGGCGGGGACCGACCAGGCTCATCTCGCCGCGCATCACATTCCATAGTTCAGGCATTTCATCCAGGCTCGAAGCGCGCAGGAACCGGCCGAGGCCGCCGAGCCGCTGGGCATCGGGCAGCAGCGCTCCGTCAGCGCCGCGCTGATTCGTCATGGTTCGAAATTTGACCAGTTCAAAGGGCTCACCGTGCAGCCCCGGCCGCTGCTGACGGAACAACACCGGGGTGCCGATAAAGAGGCGCACCAGCAGGGCCACGACAGCCATGACAGGCAACAGAATCAACAACGCCGGCAAGGTCAGGGCAAGGTCAAAGGCGCGCTTCATCCGTGCAAGGTCTAGTCCGTCAACCGCCAACTCGGCAATTGGGATTTTGACGCGTGGCTAGCTGGACTATGGTGAGAGTTGCAATAAACCCGTTCGCACGGGCAAGCTTCTGACCGAGATACAAGCCTCCCGATCCTCTCTGTCAGACATCGCTTCGTATTCGTGCGTGCGCGAAAGGCGCCCTCCGCGTCCCCAAGTGGCCGTCGATTGCTCGGAACGTGGGTCAAATACATTTGTAATCAATACTATATCTGCGCAATTCCAATCCCTCCCCCTCTGCCACAACCTCCTCTTGCGCCGCAATTTTCTTGCGCCCGGCCTGACTATCGCTTTGCTGCAGTTGCGAGTAGGCGCGGCGCATGCATATCTCGAATCCCCATCCTGCGCT
>JANONQ010000071.1:0-5494 GCA_031420935.1 Novosphingobium sp.
CCCGGCCTTGAAGACCGCATAATAGGCGATCATGCAGTCGATCGAATTGGGCAGCAGCACCGCCACCCGGTCGCCCGGCAGCAGTCCCTTGGCAATCAGCGCATTGCCGAGCCGGTCTGTGGCGGCGTCGAAATCGCGAAAGCTAAGCGTGCGGTCGCCCTCAGTCAGGCAGGGCGCATCCTTGAACTGGATTGCGGCGCGCCGGATGATCGAAGCTATCTGCATCCTTGAATCCCTCAGGCCGCCAGCGCGTAATCGTGCACCAGCACGACCCGGCCCGTAATTTCCTTCGCCTCCATCGCCCGGTGCGCCTCGGCCGCGTCGCGCATCGGCATCATCCGGCCAATTTCGGGCGTAATCCGGCCTTCCGCAACCAGCCGGATGACCGTGCGCAGATCGTTGAGCGTGGCATGAGCGCTGCCGATGAAATCCAGTTCCTTGAGGATCGACAGCGCCGGATTGAACGGCCAGTGGCCTGGCTCGACCGTGCCGATAATCACCATCCGCCCGCCTGGCCGGATCGAACGCACGCTGGAACGAAATGTTGGCCCCCCGGCGATTTCGAGCACACAGTCTACCCCCGCCCCATCCGTGAAATCGCGCACATCCTCATGGAAGCCTCCCTGCCCGGCCAGCACGACATGGTCAGCCCCTGCCAGCTTCAGTCGTGCGGCCTTGGACGCTGAGCTGGTCGCTGCGATTACTCTGTGCCCGGCGAGCGCCGCCAGTCGCACCGCATGGATGCCAACGCCGCCGGACGCCCCGGTCACCAGCACCGTACTGCCCATCGGCAGCGCCGCGCGGCGCAATGCGTGATAACCAGTGCCGATTGCGCAGCTCAGCACCGGCGCGACGTCGAGCGGAATATTGTCAGGCAGCAGCAGCGCATTGCGTTCCGAAGCGACGACATACTCACCGTAGCCACCGGATATCTGCTCGCCGTAGAAGCCTGGCCCGCTGGTGCAGATATTCTCCTGCCCGTTACGGCACGGTAGGCAGATGCCGCAGCCAATTCGCTGGATCATCGCCACCCGGTCGCCAACTTTGAAATGCGTGATCAGCGGCCCGCATTCGACCACTTCGCCCGCCACCTCGTGACCCATGACACAGGGCAGCGGCGTGTGCGGAAAGGCTCCGGCGCGGTTGAGCAGATCGTGCCCGCATACGCCGCACGCTGAGACGCGCACCAGCATCTGGTCTGGGGCGGGCTGCGGCTTGGGAATATCGGACTCGATCAGTTCGCCCGGGCCGCCGAAGCGGGAAAGCAGCATCGCCCTCATTGCGCCGCGACCGGCGGTTCAGCCCCGCCTTCGGTCAGCATCGCCAAAGTCTCGGAAAGCACGCGCTCATTGTGCCAGGCAGCATCGCCGAAGCCATATTCCAGCACTCTCGCGCGGCGCAGGAACCGGTGCAGGCCCAACTCCCAGGTGAAGCCCATGCCGCCGTGAATCTGGATGGCCTCGTTGCAGATCATCCGCGCGGATTCACCGCAGCAGCTCTTCGCCATGGAAGCGGCGCGGGTCCGGTCCGGCGCATCCTCCGAGATCGCCCAGAAAGCGTAATAGGCGGTGGAGCGCGCCGCTTCGAGCGCCACGGCCATATCGGCGCAGCGGTGCTTGATCGCCTGAAACGCGCCGATGGGTTGGCCGAACTGGCTGCGCGTCTTGGCGTATTCGACAGAGGTTTCCAGCATCCTCGTAGCAATGCCGGTCAGTAGTCCGGCGCTCAGCGTCGCCCCGGCATCGAACAGCCGCGCAACCGCCCGGGCGGGGGCGGCCGTGCCGAGGATGGCATCGTCGTTGAGCCGAACGGAATCGAACGACACCGCGCAAAAGCCGCTACTAGGATCGAGATCGTCATGGCCGCGCAGGCTCACACCCGCTGCATCGCGGTTGACCAGCAGCAAGGCCGGTCCGGTACTATCGCGCGCCAGGACCACCAGGACATCCGCCGCCGCCGCCGCTTCAACCAGAATCTTGCTGCCGCGCAGCAATCCGTCCGCGAAGGAACAAGCGACATCCTCGGAATCGTAGCCTTGATCCGCCTCCAGCGCCGCGATAGCGAACTTCAGTTCGCCGCGCGCAATCCGCGGGAGCAACTCACTCTGCTGGCTGCGGCTGCCGTGGCGGACCAGCAAGTCGGTTGCCGCCAGTGTCGCCACTGCCGATGGCGGCGCCAGCCCTGCTCCCAGAACCTCGACCGCCAGTGCGACGTCGACCAGCGAGAGCCCGGCCCCGCCGAAATCCTCGGGCACCAGCAGCGCGAACAAACCCAGCTCCGCCAAGGCATCCCATGCCGCAGACAGCTCGGCTGGTTCTGGCTGCGGTGCCAGCAGCGCCGGATGATCGGCCAGCAGTCTGGCGACGGTTTCTCCCAGAGCGGTCTGATCGGCGTTGAAGCTGAAATCCATTCTCCGGCCCTATCGCGGCAGGCCGAGCACGCGCTCGCCGATGATGTTGCGCTGCACTTCCGACGAGCCGGAATAGATCGAAAAAGCCTTGGATTGCAGCCAGCTGAGCTGGAACCGCCCGCTCGCAGCAGCCGCAGGATCGTTCCCGGCCAGCGGCGCAATCGGCCCCAGCGCATCGAGCGCGGTCTCGTACAGGCGCTGCGCCGCGTGGCTCCAGTAGAGCTTGATCATCGAAGCATCAGACCCGCGATCATCGCCGCTCATATACTTGCTGAACGCCCGGGTGGCGTTGAGCCGCATCACTTCCACTTCGATGATCGACTTCGCCAGTTTCTGCCGCAGCACAGGATCGTCAATCGCCTTGCCGGTGCCGCGCTTTTGCGCCGACAACGTAACCAGCAACCGGTCCAGTTCCTGCTTGAACCGCACCTGCCGGGCAAGCGCGTCTTCCGGGCCGCGCTCGAAGGCCAGCGTGGTCATGGCAATGGTCCAGCCGCCATTGATCTCGCCAACGATGTTTTCCGCCGGCACTTCGACATCGTCGAAGAACGTCTCGTTGAATTCGTTCTCGCCGGAGATCTGCCTGAGCGGGCGGATCGATATGCCTGGCGACTTCATGTCGATCAGCAGGAAGCTCAGCCCCTTGTGCTTTGATGCATCGGGATCGGTGCGGACCAGAGCGAAGCACCAGTCCGAATATTGCGCGAAGCTGGTCCAGATCTTCTGGCCATTGACGATGAATGTATCGCCGCGCAATTCGGCCTTGGTGCGTACAGAGGCAAGGTCCGAGCCGGCGTTGGGTTCAGAAAAGCCCTGGCACCAGACTTCTTCGGACGAAAGGATTTTTGGCAGGAAGCGCTGCTTCTGCGCCTCGGTGCCGTGGCGCAACAGCGTGGTGCCGACCAGATTGTGGCCGATGATATTGATGCCCTCGGGCGCGCGCGCGCGGGCCAGTTCCTCGGCGAAGATCGCTCGTTCAATCAGGGTCGCGCCGCGCCCCCCGTATTCCTTCGGCCAGTTGATCCCCGCCCAGCCGCCCGCGTGGAGCTTGCGCTCCCAAGCGAGGCGGAACATCGCGCGTTCCTCCTCGTCCTCCGGCTCGAACACCGTCTCGCCCCAGCCGACTGGCAGGGCGTCGGCAAGCCAGGCGCGCAGTTCGGCCCGAAATTGCTCCTCGGCTGGGGTGTAATTGAAATCCACGCCTCAGCCGCGTTCTGCCGCCGCCGCGAAATCGGGCGCCCGCTTCTCACGAAAGGCCAGGACCCCTTCCTTGTACTCGGGCGTGAGGTAGGCGACCGTCTGGGCGAAGCTTTCATATTCAAGCATTTCGTCCAGCGTCGCATTGCTTGATTTGTTGAGCAGCGATTTGGTCATGGCGGTGGCGGTAGGCGAGGCGGCTGCAATTGTAGCGGCGATTTCGCGCGCCTTGGCCAGCAGCTGATCGTGCGGCACGACATGGTTGACGATGCCTAGCGCCTTGGCCTCATCAGGCAGCACCTTGCGGGCGGTGAAGCACAGCTCCTTGGCTACATTCAGGCCGACCACACGGGTGAGCAGGTAGAGCCCGCCAAGGTCCGGCACCAGCCCGACCTTGGCGAAAGCCTGGATGAAGCTCGCCTGTTCGCTGGCGACGATGATATCGCAGGCCAGAGCGATATTGAACCCCGCCCCCGCCGCCGCGCCGTTAACTGCCGCGATCACCGGCTTTTCCAGGCAGTAAAGCGGCTCAAGCACGTCCTTCAATATCCAGCGGTGCCGCGCGCGCAGCTGCAGCGGCGACATATGGTCGCGCTTCGCCTTGAGATCGGCGCCGGCGCAGAAGCCCCGCCCGGCCCCGGTCAGGATGACGCAGGAAATGCCGCTGTCCGCCGCGATCCGGCCGAGGCAGTCATTCAGCTCGGTATAGAGTTCGTCGTTGGTGGAATTCATCGCATCCGGGCGATTGAGCGTGACAGTGGCGATGCGGTCGCTGACGTCGAACAGGATTGTGTTGTAGGCCATAGTCACCTCTCAGTCCGCCGCCGGAACGGGCGGGGTATGGGCAAGATCGCCGTCGGTCGATTCCGGCACCGCGAACCACTGTTCCGGCATGTGCACCGGAATGCGGAAATCATGTGCTGGCACGACAATGTCGGTATTTTCCAGCACCCGGCGCATCGAGGCCTGCCACTCCCGGTCGCTGCCGCTGCGAACATTGCCGGTGAGGAAGGCATCAGACAGCGAGCGCTGCGGCCGCAGGGTGGCTCGCGGGTCAGCGGGGTACCAGTAGCGATAATGATCGCCAAGGTCTGAAACCAGCGCGACCCGTCCCTTGGCGGTCGTCACCACCACCACCTGCATGCCTTCGGTATGGGCCGACACGCGCAGCAGACGGATGCCGGGAAACAGATCGACATCGCCATCGACCAGCCGCAGCCCGGCAGGCCGTTTGCGCTCCATCAGATTGGCCGTCGACGAGCCCCAGTAGAAAATCCGCTGCGAGGGCACCGGATCGACCGAGGCCAGCAATTCGTCGCGCTGCACCACCACGCAGGCGCCGGGGAACAGGTCGAGGTTGTCGGCATGGTCGAAATGCATGTGAGTGAGCACAACATGGGTGATGTCATCGGGCGTCAGCCCCTCGCCCGCCAGCGCCTTGATCAGCGAGGTGTGGCCGCCACCGATGCCGGTGACCTTCAGGCGCTTTTCAATGACCGGTATGTCGGTCATGCCGCTATCGACCAGCAGGTTGAGCGTTTCTCCGCCCGGCCCTTCCCCGCGCACCAGCCAGCAGTGCACCGGATCGCGCATGATGCCGCCGCCTTCGGGCAGGTAGAGTTCGCCCAGCCGCAGTGAAGTGACGGTCCAGTGGCTCATTCGTCGATCAGTTCGAACCGTTCGATGTCGCGCAGCGAGCCGGTGCGCTCACCAGTGGTCCAGATCGCGCGGACGCGTCGGCCGGGCCGGACATGCTCCTTTGCCCAGGCAAGGCTCTCGATCTCGATCATGTGGATCAGCCGGGTCGAGGCGCCATCAAGCGCAATTTCGGCATAGGCATAGGGCGGCGGGCGGGTCTGCCCGATGAATTCCATGTTGATGATCGAA
>JANONQ010000072.1:0-2697 GCA_031420935.1 Novosphingobium sp.
GCAGTATCGCGGGCCAGCGGGGCCAGTGCATCCGCCAGTTGCGCCATGTTGTCCAGGTTGAAGCCGGTGCCGACCTTGCCCTTGTAGAGCAGCGCCTTGCCCTCCTTCTGCGCCAGCAGCAGTGAGGAGAAACTGCGGCCCTTCGCCGTACTCTTCTGCCAGCCGACAATAATGAACTCCTGCCGCAGGGTGCATTTGACCTTGACCCAGCTGGCGGTGCGCTTGCTGCGGTAGGGGGAGTCCACCCGCTTGGCGATGATCCCCTCCTGTCCCGCTGCGCACATCGCCTGGAACAGCGTTTCGCCGCCGCCGATGATATGATCGGCAACCAGGATCGGCGGTGCAGCGTCATGCAGCAGCGCCTCGAGCCGCTCCTTGCGCTCGATGTTGGTGAGCGGTCGCAAGTCCTCGCCGTTCAGACTCAACAGGTCGAAGGCGAAGAAGCTGAGCGGCGTCGCCTCGCTCTGTGCACCATGCCCGCGTTTGAGCACCGCCTGCAGCTGCGAGAAATCCGGATTGCCGTCATTGCCGAGCGCCACGATTTCCCCATCGATCAGCGCCGGCGGCAGATCAAGCGCGGCGATATGCCGCACCAGCGGCGCGAATTTGTCCGTCCAGTCGAGCCCGTTGCGGGTATAGACGACGACCTTCGCGCCAGCGGCCGCGATCATCGCCCGGTAGCCGTCGAACTTGATCTCATGCATCCAGCCATTGCCGGCCGGCACCGCATCGACCTGCGTGGCGAGCTGCGGCGCAATGAAAGGGGGCGGAGCCGCGTCAGACCTGCGTTTGCCGGCGCGCATCCGCCCGACCCTGGCGTTATGCGCCCCGGCAGCGGCCATCTTCCGCTTGAAATCCGCGCCTTTCGCCCCGGCGAGCGACTGGGTGCCGCCCCTGTCGGCGGCGATCTCGGCCATGCTGCGGCCGGTGAGAACGCTGGTCAGCTCTGTTGCGACCAGGGCATCGCCGCTGCCCGCCGCTTCGTCGGCGATCTTGCGCAGCAGCCAGTTCTCCCGCTTTTCGCCGGGCCTGCCCTTCATCCGGACCAGCAGCCAATCGCCCTTCATCCGCTTGCCGTTTAGGGTAAAGTGCAGATGGCCATCGTCCAGGTCGTCCGCGCTTTTGCCGGGGACAGGCGCCCAGGTACCCTGGTCCCACAGCATCACCGTACCGCCGCCATATTCGCCCTTGGGGATGGTGCCCTCGAACTCGGCATAATCGAGCGGATGGTCCTCGGTGCGCACGGCTAGGCGCTTGTCGGCGGGGTCCAGGCTCGGCCCCTTGGTCACCGCCCAGCTCTTGAGCACGCCGTCCACTTCCAGCCGGAAATCCCAGTGCAGCCGGGTCGCGGCATGTTTCTGCACGATGAAGCGGTTGCCCTTAGCATTGGCGCGTTTGCCAGCGGGTTCGGCGGTGCGCGTGAAATCGCGCTTGGCGTTGTAGGAGGCGAGCGGATCGCGCGCAGCCGCTGCCGGTCTGGCGCGCGCCATCACTTACCATCCGTGCGGTCGGCATCGCCCGGCTTTTCGGCATCGTCCTTGTAAAGGCCCAGCCTTGCCTCGACGAAGCCGAGCAGTGTCAGCATCACCAGCGAGACCAGCGCCGCCATCGCCACTAGCGGCCATTGGCCCGCCCCGCAGGCCACCCCGGCGATCGCCGCCAGCCACAGATGCGCCGCGGTGGTAAGGTTCTTGACCCGCCCGCGGCTGAACACGATCAGCCCCGCGCCGATGATGCCGATGAAGGCGCCGGTCGCCTCGAAAATGCGCAGCGGGTCCATCCCCTGGCCTTCGTACTGGCGGTAGAGCGCGATCATCGACACCGTCATGGCCGATGCGGTGAAGCAAATCAGGCCGTGGGTGCGCAGCCCGGCGGCATGGCCCCTGAGCTCGCGGTCGAGGCCAAGCAGCAGGCCGAGCGCGGCGGCGACGGCCAGGCGCAGCAGGACCTCGGTATCGACTGCATAGAACGGGGTGGCGGGGTTCAGCTCCATGGCCGGTCAGGCCGCAGCCGAAGGCTGAGCGAACCGGTGCTGCAAGGTGAAGCGTGCGGGCAAGGCTGGTTCCTTCCGGCTTGTAAAACGGCCATGACCGGCAAACTGTTCCCAAGTGCTCAAATCGCCGGATGCGCCCGCAGGAATGCAATCAGCGCGCGCTCTTCACGGGCAAGCCAGCGGGTCGAACGGGGTAATCGCGCTGGCAGCAGGCCTTCGCTGTCAGTCGCCTTCAGCGCGGCCAGCACCGAAGGGTGGACATAGCTCTTGCGGCTGATTGCCGGGGTATTGCCGAGCGCATCCGCCACCTGCTGCAGCGCCGGCTTGAGCCCGATCTCGCCCTGCGATGCCAGCCAGGCTTCGAAGCCGACCAGCGTGCCGCCCCAGGTGCGGAAATGCTTGGCGGAGAAATCGGCGCCCATCGTCTCGCGGATAAAGGCATTGACGTCGCTCGATCCCACCTCGCGGCGCTCGCCCTCGGCATCGAGATATTGGAACAGGCGCTGGCCGGGCAAATCCTGCATGTTGCGCACGAACCGCAGCAGCCCGGCGTCACGAACCCGCATGTCGCGCATCTGCCCCGACTTGCCCTTATAGCTCAGCCGGATCGCGCCGCCTTCCAGCCGGACATGGCGCATGCGCAGGGTCGAGGCGCCGAAGCTGCCATTCTCGCGCGCATAGGCGTCATTGCCGACCCGCACCCG
>JANONQ010000073.1:0-2953 GCA_031420935.1 Novosphingobium sp.
CGCCCAGCCCCAGCGTCACCAAACCGACCAGCACGGCCAGCGCGAGGCCGGCGCGGTGGATTGCCGGCGCCAGAAACGCCTCGCCGCCGAAGCCAAGCATGGCGACCAGCACAACGCCCAGCAGGCAGTGTACCGCGCATAACCCGGAAAGCATTATGCCCAACCGGTCCAGCCGGCTGCGAATCGAAAGAATGGAGGCGCGCATTATGGGGCAATCTATGTAATATTATAACATCGCGCAAGCAGGCCGGGCCTCGCGCTTGAAAATGAACGCCCTCCGGTGCAGGGATCACGGCGATGAGAGACCCGAATTCGCGCAATCGCCCCGAATCGCAGGCCGATGCACTCGCTCTGGTGCGCTGGCTACTGGTGGTCGCAGTCATGGTGGTCGCCATCGTCGTAGTCGGCGGGATTACCCGGCTGACCGAATCCGGGCTGTCGATCACCGAGTGGAAGCCGATGACCGGCGCGATCCCGCCGCTGAGCGAGGCCCAGTGGCAGGCCGAATTCGCCGCTTATCAGCGCATTCCGCAATATACCGAGGTCAACGGCCCGGCCGGCATGACGCTGGCGGATTACCAGTTCATCTATTTCTGGGAATGGCTGCACCGTCTGCTCGCGCGGCTGATCGGGCTGCTCTTCGCTTTGCCGCTCGCCTGGTTTTGGCTCCGGGGCAAGATCCCCGCAGGTTACAAGCCGCGCCTGCTGGTGCTGCTGGCGCTGGGCGGCTTGCAGGGTGTGGTCGGCTGGTGGATGGTGTCATCGGGGCTGAGCGCCGACATCAAAGTCAGCCATTTCCGGCTGACCGCGCATCTGATGGTCGCGCTGCTGACGCTCAGCGGACTGGTGTGGACGGCGCTGGATCTCAGGGCGCTCAGCCGCAGCGAGCCGGCGGCGGCGCTGACCGGCTTTGCCGCGCTGGTGCTCGCCATGCTGGCGGTGCAACTGGCCTATGGCGCGCTGATGGCCGGGCTGCGCGCCGGCCATGTCGCGCCCGGTTGGCCGCTGATGCAAGGCAGCTTGTTTCCTGCCGGGATCGACTGGTCGAACGGGGTGGGTGCAGCCCTAGTGGGCGATCCATACCTGGTCCATTTCATCCATCGCTGGTGGGCATGGGCGGTCGCGGCGGCGCTTATCGTGATAGCGCAGCGGATTCGCTGCAGCGGTTTGCGAGCGCCTTCCATTGCGATCCACGCCGCCTTCGGCACCCAGCTGGTGCTCGGCGTCGCGACGGTGATCAGCGGCATGGCGCTGTGGCTGGCGGTGCTGCACCAATTGACCGGCGCACTGCTGCTGGTGGTGACTGTGTGGGGCGCGCATGTGCTCGGTCTGACTGCGAAAACATCCAAAGGTATTATTTTACCTCCCGGCAAACCGGCTTGAAAGCTTGACTTCGCGATGATTCGCGGCAATTGGCCCGCTTCCCGGCGACCGCTCCTGTGCGATTGCCGTTCTGCCCAAGGGAATTAGAGCTGCCATGAAGGCAATCAGCAAAATGACCCGGTCGATCAAACCGGCCGAGGTCGAGAAGAAATGGCATTTGATCGATGCTGACGGGCTTGTGGTCGGCCGCCTCGCGGTGATCATCGCCAACCGCCTGCGCGGCAAGCACAAGCCAAGCTTCACCCCGCATGTCGATTGCGGCGACCATGTCATTGTCGTCAATGCCGGCAAAGTACGGCTGACCGGCAACAAGCGCGCGCAGAAAATCTATTACAAGCACACCGGCTATGCCGGCGGCATCAAGGAAGTGACCGCCGCCAAGGTGCTGGACGGACGCTTTCCAGAGCGCGTGATCGAAAAGGCGGTTGAACGCATGGTCCCGCGCGGGCCGCTCGGCCGCGACCAGATGCGCGCGCTGCACCTTTACGCCGGCACCGAGCATCCGCATGCGGGCAACCAGCCCGCAGTGCTCGACGTTGCCGCCCTCAACCGCAAGAACAAGGTTGGCGCATGATGTCCGACACCACCGTCTCTGATCTCGCCGACCTCGGCGCTCTCACCAGTACCCCGGCCGCCGTGCCCGAGGCCGATGTCGCTGCACCGGCAGCTCCGGTCGTCCGCACCGGCCCGCCGGCGATCATCCGCGAAAAAGAAGTCGACGCGCAGGGCCGCTCCTATGCCACCGGCCGGCGCAAGGACGCGGTCGCCCGCGTCTGGCTCAAGCCCGGCTCTGGCAAGATCACGGTCAATGGCCGCGATCAGGAAGTCTATTTCGCCCGCCCGACGCTGCGGCTGGTGATCAACCAGGTGTTCGACGTTGCTGAACGCTCCGGCCAGTACGATGTCGTCTGCACGGTCAAGGGCGGCGGGCTTTCGGGCCAGGCCGGCGCCGTGCGGCACGGCATTTCGCAGGCACTGTCTAAGTTCGAGCCGCTGCTGCGCAGCGCGGTCAAGGCCGCCGGCTTCCTCACCCGCGACCCCCGCGTGGTCGAACGCAAGAAGTATGGCAAGGCCAAGGCCCGCAAGAGCTTCCAGTTCTCGAAGCGCTGATACGACGGATTTAATCGCAACAACAAAGGGCAGTCCGGCAACGGGCCGCCCTCTTTGTTTGCCCCGATTATCGCCCCTGCATCCGCAGCGTCCAAGCTTCCGTCACTCGGACTGCTCAATGCACCGGGGGATCCTCGACCGGCACCAAGCCGATCGGCGCGACCGGATCGTCCGGCTGGCGCGGTGGCAGGGCGTTTGCCGGCACCGCCGCGATCTGCATCGCCGGCGTCGGCACGGACTCGAGATTGCGGACTTCAACCGAGATTTCCCCGCCTTCAATGGTCAGCGCGTTGAAACTGGGCGGGGTCGAGCGGATGCGCCGCGACAGGGTGCCCGCGCCGATCATCCGCAAAGGCCCCGCTGCGGTCTGCTGGACGAGGTCGAAGGCATCGTGGATATGGCCCGTCAGCACCGCGAGAACGCCGCGCTCCGCCAGCGCCGCCATCGCCCGCTCCCCGCC
>JANONQ010000074.1:0-4076 GCA_031420935.1 Novosphingobium sp.
CCGCGAACTCCCGCTCAAGTTCCGCCCAGTCCACCGCTTGTTTGGGAATTTTGGTTTTGCGCATTAAAGACCCTCCCTCCTAAGAATATGCGCTCATAGAAGGAATTATATTACTTGTAAAGGATTTTTTTCTCTTATTACGATTTTAGATTGAAGCAGGGGATCAAGTCGTGAATAAAGTTAAGTGTCACGGTAATTCCAAACCGTTCTTGCACCAGATGTCCCGTGCGCCGGGCCCTGGCATTCACATAGGCCGCGATACGCGCCCGGTGCACGCGCCCCAGGGCGCCGGCCAAGCCCGGCTTCGTCTGAGGGCACCAGGATGAGATGCGCATGATTGGGCATCAGCACCCAGGTCCAAACGGCCACGTGAGCAGCCCTTGTCTCGGCTGCCAGCAAATCCCGCTACAGCCGATAATCGTCTGCTTCAAAAAACATCGCGGCGCGATGGTTGCCGCGCTGCGTCACATGATGTGGCAGGCCGGGTACGACGATACGGGCGATGGGCAATGCGGGTCATGCAGCAGAATTTAGAGGCAGATACTAATTGGGTAATTAGGGTCCTGTCACGGTAATTCCTGACAAGACCGGCGCGATAGGTGACGGCAAGCCGTATCGCGCGTATACTGGGCAAATGGCAATCGATGTGGCTCAGTGGCTGCTCGGGCTCGGGCTCGCCCAGTACGAAGAGGTGTTTCGAAAAAACGCCGTCGACGCCCGCGTGTTGCTCGCTCTGACGTCCGACGATCTTAAGGAACTCGGCATCACCGCGGTCGGCCACCGACGGCTGTTGCTTGATGCGATTGCCGCGCTCCGGCCAGGCGACGGTGCGGCGGTTGAGGGCGCACCGTCACTACTGACTCCCTCAGCCAAAGCCGAGCGGCGGGTGTTCACGGTGATGTTCTGCGATCTTGTGGGCTCGACAGCACTGTCGGCGCGGCTCGACCCGGAGGATCTACGCGACGTCTTCGCGGCCTACCATGGTGCTGTCGCAGCGACCGTCACCCGCTTTGGCGGAGTCGTCGCGAAATACATGGGGGACGGGGTACTGATCTATTTTGGTTATCCCGAGGCCCATGAGGACGACGTGGAGCAATCGGTGCGCGCCGGCCTGGCGATCATTGATGCCGTCGCCCGGCTCGATCAAGCAAACGACCTCGCGGTTCGCATCGGCATTGCAACCGGCCTTTCCGTTGTCGGCGATCTAATCGGCGAGGGTGCTTCGCAGGAGCAGGCTGTAGTCGGCGAGACCCCCAACCTCGCGGCCCGGCTTCAAGCCCTGGCCGAACCGGGCACGATCGTTATCGCTGATGGGACTCGCCGACTGATCGGACACCTGTTTGAGATCGACGATCTCGGCCCACAAGAATTGCGCGGGTTCCCCGGCCGGCCCCGCGCCTGGCGCGTCGTGAGCGATAGCCAGGAAATCGACAGTTTTGTGGCGTTGCGCTCGGAATCATCACCGATGGTGGGCCGTGAAGAAGAACTCGACATCTTGTTGCGGCGATGGTCACAAGTGAGCGCTGGCCAGGGGCGGGTCGTGTTGATGTCAGGCGAGCCGGGCATCGGCAAATCGCGGCTCACCGCAGCGCTGCGGTCGCGACTTTCGAACATGCCACACACACGACTAAAATATTTCTGCTCTCCGCACCAACGGGACAGCGCATTTTACCCGCTGATTGCCCAACTGGAGCGAGCGTCCGGATTTGCTCGAGACGACCCGCCGGAGGTTCGGCTCGACAAGCTTGCAACAATGCTGGGCGAGAGTACGCCGCTTGATGACGTCTCCTTGATCGCCGAGATGCTGTCGCTATCTGGTGGTGATCGCTTCCCCCCGCTCCCTCTGAGCCCACCGGTCAAAAAGGAGCGCACTCTAGTGGCGTTGGTGCGGCAACTCGAAATTCTCGCGGCACGTCAGCCGGTACTGATGATCTTCGAGGACCTGCATTGGATCGATCCGACCACACGTGAGGTTTTGGACATTATCGTCCAGCGCATCACCAACCTGCGCGTTCTTCTCATCCTAACCCACCGACCTGAGTTTCAACCCGCATGGGTTGGTCTGTCGCAAGTGACGCCAATCGCCCTTGGTAGACTTGCTCGCAGTGAAGGGGCCGATTTGGTCTGTAGTATCGCGGGCAATCGCACTGTGCTGCCGTTGAATGTTGTCAACGAAATTGTCGAGCGGACCGACGGGATACCGCTATTCGTCGAAGAGTTGACGAAGGCCGTGCTAGAAGCAGGTACGGAGCGCGGCGAGGCGGTGCTGACCGTAGCGCCGGAGGTATCGAATGCGGTCCCCGCAACGCTCTATGCATCGCTCCTGGCAAGACTCGATCGCCTCGGGTGGAAAGCGAAGCAGGTGGCGCAGATGGGCGCAGCGATCGGGCGCGATTTCCCGTTTGAGCTGCTCGCCGCAATTTCTCACCTTGGCGCAACAGAGCTGCAGGAAGCGCTGCGCCGGCTGGTTGATTCGGGTCTTGTGTTCCAGCGCGGCGCGCCGCCAACCGCGGAATACCTATTCAAACACGCACTGGTGCAGGACACGGCATATAGCACCTTGCTGCGAGGACCGCGTCAGAGCCTGCATCAGCGGATCGCCGAGGCGCTGGAGCAACGGTTTGCGGAGACGACCGAGATCCAGCCGGAGATCGTGGCTCGCCATTTTACTGAAGCTGGATTAACTGCTCCGGCGATCAAATATTGGCGCGAGGCGGGAGAACGCGCACTGAAGCGCTCGGCTAATTCCGAGGCTTCTGCGCATCTGTCGGCTGCCCTCGATCTCATAGCCGCGCTGCCAGCGGAAGCTGAATTGAGGTGCAAAGAGCTGGACCTGCAAATGGCTCTCGGCTCGGCGACGAGAGCTATCAGGGGGCATGCATCGGATGAGACATTACGGGTCTACTCGCGTGCTCGGGAGCTGCTCGACGAAAGCGTTTCCGCCAAGGACCAGATCAGCGTACTCTATGGTCTTTGGAGTGTGAATGTCGTTCGTTGCGAGTACCTTGCTGGGCTCGACACAGCCAAGCAGTCACTCGAGGTTGCCGAGCGGCATCAAGAAGCCGAGGCATCTGCGTTTGCTAGTCGGATGATGGGTCTGACACTGTGGGCGATGGGTCGGTTCCACGAGGCGGCGGTTCATCTTCGGCGAGCGGTTGCGCTATATGCGCCCGGCCAGGGAAATGTTACCGACCTGCGCTATTCGCAGGACCACGCTGTCTGGGCACAAATGATGCTGGCCCTAACCTTGTGGGCGTTGGGATATCCAAATCAAGCGAGAATTGCAGCCAGTCAGTCGATTGCATGGGCGCGTACAATCGGACACGCGATGACGACGGGCTTCGCCCTTGCTTTCGGCTCAGTATTGCATGCGTTCTTAAACTTCGACCGATCCAGCGACGGCGCGTTTTCAAAGCAAGCACTCGAATACTGTTTAGAACAAGACTTGCGGGCCTATCAACCATGGGCTGAATTTTATCATGGATTGATCCGGCTTCGCCAAGGTGAACACGCGTCCGGTTTAGAAGCGATGCATGCCGGGATGGCTAGAGCGAAAATGATCCACATGAACATGGTGCGCGCCTTGCATCTCGGTTATGTCGGGTCGGCGCGCGCTGCCGCCAATCAACTCGACACCGCGCTAGGTGAGTTTGATGAGGCCTTTGCCATCATCGAGACAACCGAAGAGCGCATGTTTGAGGCCGAATTGCACCGTATGCATTCGGAAGTTCTCCTTCGGGTAGGGTCCATTGCGCAGGCCGAGGAAGCGCTGAGCCGTGCCCTGACCGTGGCCCGCGGTCAGGAAGCCCGCATGTTGGAACTGCGTGCCGCCACCAGCCTGGCACAGATCTGGATTGAGCAAGGCAAGCGGCAAGAGGCCCAAGACCTGCTGGCACCAGTCTGGGGTTGGTTCACCGAAGGGTTCGACACTCCAGATTTGCAAGCGGCGAGCTCGCTGTTGCGTGCATTAGCATTATACCCTCAAGCCGCAGGAGTTGAGGAGAAAAGGTGAAACTTCGGGGTGAGGAGTGAGGCCAAGGTTTCTTTCATGGCCGGCAGGGCAGCGAAGAAATCGT
>JANONQ010000075.1:0-6362 GCA_031420935.1 Novosphingobium sp.
AGAAGATCATATGCAAGCCCAGAAAACGCAGCAGGCGCTCGACATACTGAATGCAATTGGCACGGGGACCATCGTATTGGAGTCCTTTACACCCGCAGCGCGTTGGTGGTGGAACGGCGGGCTCGACCTACCTGTTGCCGAATTTCGCGACCTGCTCGCCGAACTGACTGTACAGACCGAGGCTGGAATTGCCGTGACGCCAGGATTAGTCATTGCACAAGGCGAGAGCGTGATGGTCGAGGCGACGTCGTATGCCGTTTTGACCAATGGGCGCGTTTATCAAAATCGCTATATTTTCTTGTTTCATTTTACCGGCGATTTGATCCGTGAGGTACGCGAATATAGCGACAGCGCGCATGTCAACGCGACGTTCGATCTTGGCAATTAGGGTCCGGACCCAATAAGCGGATTGAACGGGAGGTGGCGATGTTGGAATTTAGGGTTTTACGCACCTGTCACCGTAATTTGCACCTGTAATTCCTGCCACTGTAATCCCAGCTGTCACCGTAATCCCAGCCGTAATCCAGAAGCCCTAACCCATACCTTGCCCTGCCCCCCCTCCCCTGCTAGCCGCGCCTCCGCGCCATTGCCCCCGCGGAGAGCCTCCAATGCCGGACATCAAAAAAGTCGTCCTCGCCTATTCGGGCGGGCTCGATACTTCGGTCATCCTCAAGTGGCTGCAAGTGACTTACAATTGCGAGGTGATCACCTTCACCGCCGATCTTGGCCAGGGCGAGGAGCTGGAGCCGGCGCGGGCCAAGGCCAGGCTGATGGGAGTGCCCGACGAACACATCTATATCGACGATCTGCGCGAGGAGTTCGTGCGCGATTTTGTCTTCCCGATGATGCGCGCCAATGCCCGTTACGAGGGCGATTATCTGCTCGGCACTTCGATCGCCCGGCCGCTGATCTCCAAGCGGCTGGTCGAAATCGCGCATGAAACCGGCGCCGATGCCATTGCCCACGGCGCCACCGGCAAGGGCAACGATCAGGTGCGCTTCGAGCTGTCCGCCTATGCGCTCGATCCCGCCATCCGGGTGATCGCCCCGTGGCGCGAGTGGGAGCTGACCAGCCGCACCGCGCTGATCGCCTGGGCCGAGAAGCACCAGATCCCGGTGCCCAGGGACAAGCGCGGCGAGAGCCCGTTCTCGACCGACGCCAATCTGCTGCACACCTCTTCGGAAGGCAAGGTGCTGGAAGACCCGTGGGCCGAAGTGCCCGACTATGTCTATTCGCGCACGGTCAACCCCGAGGACGCGCCCGACCAGCCCGAATATATCACCGTCGATTTCGAGCGCGGCGACGGGACGGCGCTGAACGGCGCAGCGATGTCGCCCGCCACCCTGCTCACCGCGCTCAACGAACTCGGCCGCAAGCACGGCATCGGTCGGCTCGATCTTGTGGAGAATCGCTTCGTCGGGATGAAGAGCCGCGGCATGTATGAGACCCCCGGCGGAGAGATTTACGCCCGCGCGCACCGCGGGATCGAATCCATCACGCTCGATCGCGGCGCGGCTCATCTCAAGGACGAACTGATGCCGAAGTATGCCGAGCTGATCTACAATGGCTTCTGGTTCGCGCCGGAGCGCGAGATGCTGCAGGCGGCGATCGATCATTCGCAGGCTAAAGTTTCGGGCACGGTGCGGCTGAAACTTTACAAGGGCATGGTTTCGGTGGTCGGGCGCAAGTCACCCAACAGCCTTTATTCAGAACGCCACGTCACCTTTGAGGACGATGCCGGGGCCTACGACCAAAAAGATGCGGCGGGCTTCATAAAATTGAACGCGTTGCGGCTGAAATTGCTGGGGCAACGCGACCGGTAACAGGACGGTTAGTCCCCCTCCCGCTTACGGGAGGGATTAGGGGTGGGCCTATTGTCGCAGCGATTGGGCGATTGGGGCCCAATTCTCACGCTGCAAAATTCGTCCACAGGCAACCCTGACTTGTCCACCAGCGATCTTAGCCCCTGTGGATAACCCCTGCATTTTTTGCTTGTACGACTCGGCAAACAGGCGCAGCTTCTGTTTGTCGAAAGGGAAGAAACGACCTCCTCCGCCAGGTGTAACAGCCTGAAAGAGAACAGGAAAGTTAAACCTGATCGGGGTGACTGCGATGCCCGCAGCAGCGTCGGAAAACGCACCTCGCAAGCTCTTCGGAGCAAGCTTGGCGAACCGCAGATGCAGTGAGTGGCGCGTGGTTATCGGTAAGTTCGATGTGCCCGGAAAGAGCGCAAGGAAAGCCCGGCTTCGGCCTCAAAACCGAATTTGGGCGGAACGAAAGCTCTGGAAGGGTTCCGGAAGGGAGCGTGGCCCGCAAGGGAAGTACGTCCTGACGGTTTAACAGCGAATGTGCCCTTGGAACCGCCAGGCGACAGGAAAAGCACCCTCGGGTGCCGATCCGCCGCCTGACGGGACCAGACGCCGGCGCAGTCCGCCGGGAAAATGACGGGCGCCATCCCGGAACGCCGCAAGGCATGAAGGGATCAGCGGATTGATGGTTCGAAACGACTGGTCGAGGCTTCGCGCCAAGACTGGTCGGGCCCGGTGCGACGAGCATCGCGATGCAGGTAGTACCTCCGGTGTTACGGCACTTGCGGTTGCTCGGCTAAGCATCACAGCGGCCACGTGAACCGTCCAGACGCGGCAGGCGCAAGCTCATCGACCGGAAACGGCACCGACGATAATGGGGCTGGCAGCAATGTCGGCCCCATTTACGTTTGGGGTGGGGGTTGGTTGGATGGGGATAAGCGATTCGGGCGGAAACCAGACAGAGCTCACTCCGACAGATTTGCGCTCCAATATCGTCAATCGGTTTGGCCAACCATGATCCCAATAGCTGCCACTCGTTCGCTGCGGAACCGCCGCAGGTCAAAGTCAGATTGTGAACGTTTCGCGCGCTTCAGCATACGAAAGCCTTCACAATTCAGGTTGTTCGAAAGAACGACCATGCACCGGCAATCCCGCTGTGCCATCCTCCTCGGCGATACCCCGCATTCGCCAGGGGCGGATGAGGCGTGTCCGGCGTAATTCCCATCCAAGCCTGTCGTGGAGACGACTGATAACGGCGCGCGATATAGCTATTCTAAAAGTTCCGCTTTTTGGTTGCGGCCTATTCGCGGCTCACTGCGCTGGCGCTTATTTGCCCGCCAGCTGGCCGCGGATTGCGCCGGCGGGAAATTCGGCGGTGTGGATGTTGACGTAGTAATTCCCCGGTGCCGCGACGATGGCTTTCAGGACATCGGGCTCCGCGGCAATGCACAAGTCGCTTCCGAGATCGATGGTGATGACCGGCGCACCATCCGCGCCGGCAGCACCGGAATGGACATGCGCCATTGTCGCCTTGGCGATCTTGGCGGCCGACAGACTGTAGCAAAAGTCGCCCGCGTCGGTGTCGATTTCAACCGAAAATGCGCCGGTGCCGTCAGCGTCGCCGCCGGCGGTTTCATTGGCGCCGGCAAGTGCCGCCGTCAGCACCGCCTGGGCTGCCCAAGCCGGAACCGGCACGGCAAGCGCGGCGGCGAACAGTACCGATAGATACATGCGATTGGTCGTCATGGCGATTCCCCCTGCGGCCCAGGACCGGCAATGCGATCATCGCCGCAAGGGCCGCTTTGCGATATTACACCCGTTGCCAGCGGGTGTGAAGTTACTGCTTGCGCAGGCCGCCAGCTTCGGCGTTTTGCCCGCCGTAACGCAGCTGACCGCCGCAATTGTTCAGTCGGCCCCAGCCTCGCCCAGCGGCGGCTCTCGGTAGAACTCCACCTGCATCCGCATTGGCTCATCGACCTCGACATGATGCACCGCCTGCGGAGCGATTGGTGCCGGGGTCGCCGGCGTCACCCGGACCTCCCGGCGGGGCTCATGGAACACCAGCCGCACTTCGCCTTCCAGCACCCGCAGCAGGCCCCAGACGCCCGCCTTGGTGCTATGCGCATTGCGGATCGCGCCTGGCAGCGAGGCCTCGTCGAAGATCGGGGTGGTCTTGTACGCTTCAGGCGGCATGGGTGTGCCCTAGCAGAATATACCGTCTTCACGAAATGCCCCGATTTAAACAGAGCCAGGACTACCGCAGGCGAGCCGGCAGGCGATGGTCCCGAAAGCATAGACGGTGACGATGATCGCCCCGATCTGTGCCGATTGCCAAACCTACCCCATCCCCAGCTTCCGGTGATCCCAGCTGATTAGTCTCTCCGGTCGCACCACTACCACCACCCGCTTCTGCGCCAGTTGCGCTGCCATCCCGGCAGCCTGTTCCGCGCTCATCTCGGGATGATTGCGCTCCACCAGCAGGCCCATCAGTTCCAGCAGAGGCTCGCCCGCATCAACGATTTCGGCGCGGCCCTGCACCGAAACCCCGCGCAGCTGGTCATAGCTCTCGCCTGCCTCGCACAGCACGGCAATGCGCGGATCGCGGCGCAGGTTCACAATTTTCTGCGATTTACCATAGGTCTCGAACAGGAAGTCGCCGTCCTTCACCGTAAACCACAGTGTAGTGAGATGCGGCGCCCCGTCCCGGTCAAGCGTCGCCACCTGCAGGCTGCGGCATTCGTCCAGAAACGCGGCAATCTCCGCCTCGTTCATCCGGATAGCATCGCGGGATTTGGCCATGATGTCAGTTCCTGGTCGCGAGAAACGCAACCCGCTCGGCCCTGCCTTCATCGCGCGGCGCCATCAAGCACCCTTGGGTCAAGCACCTGGCTGCCGTCACCACCCGTTCCAATGCGTGATTTCGCTAACCGGGGCGCGCGCCGCGCGTTTGAAATCGGTGCCCTTGGTATAGCCGACCGGCAGCATCGCCACCTGCTGGATATTATCCGGAATTCCCAGCAGCTCCGCCACAGCCTGCTCGTTTAACAGATGCAGCGTGGTCAGCGTGGAACCCAGACCCCGCGCGCGCAGCGCCAGCTGGAAGCTCCACACCGCCGGGAAAATCGAGCCGTAAAGGCCGGCGGTCATCGCGGCCGGGGCATTTTCCGGCGGGCGGCCCTCGACGCAGGGAATTACCAGCACCGGCACCTTCTCCATGTTTTCAGCCAGCCAGATCGCTGAGTCCATCACCCGTGCGGTCTGCCCGTTACCCTGCGCCGCGGACTCGGCGGCCGCTGATGTTAGATATCCCCGCGCTACGGTCCGGTAGAGCTCGGCCAGCGCCGCCCGCTTCCCGGCATCGTCGACCACGATCCACCGCCAGGTCTGGCTGTTGCTCCCCGTCGGCGCCTGCACCGCCAGCTCAAGACATTCCAGGATCACTTCGCGCGGCACCGAACGGTCAAGATCGAGCCGCTTGCGCACCGCCCTGGTGGTGGCGAGCAGCGCGTCGGTCATCGCCAGATCGAATTTCATGTCCAGACCCCTTCCGATTGAATGAGCGCAATTATAGCGCCGCTCGGCGCTTGCGCCAGACCCCCGGCACAGGCATGAGGCCAGCACGAATGACCCACGCTGGCGCCCAAGGCAAATGGTCACTCCCGCCATCGAAGCTTTGGGCACGCGGCGCATTGGGCTAGGCGCATCGCCGATCCAATTCACCATTACCGGGAGGGTGCCATGAAAATTGACAATACCATCGCAGCCGTCGTTACTGGCGGCGCTTCCGGCCTCGGCCGCGCTAGCGCTCAGGCGCTCGCCGCTGCCGGTGTCAAGGTCGCCATCTTCGACATTTCCGAGGAAGCGGGCGAAGCTCTCGCCAGCGAAATTGGCGGCATTTTCTGCAATGTCGATATCATGAGCGAGGAAAGCTGCGAGGCGGGCTTTGCCAAGGCCCGCGCGGCGCACGGCCAGGAGCGGGTTGTCGTGCACTGCGCCATGGTTGCGGGCGGCGGCAAGACGGTCGGCTTCGACAAGTCGACCGGCGACTATAAGCGCGCACCCACTGCCGGCATCGAAACGGCGGCGCTCGGCATCTTCGTCGCGTCCTACCGCGTTGCCTCGATCGCAGCGCTGGGCATGGCCAATGCCGCTACGCTCAACGATGACGATGAGCGCGGCTGCATTATCCTGACCTCCTCAGCCGCTTCGCAGGACGGCCAGATCGGCCAGGTCGCCTATGGCGGCGGCAAAGGCGCGGTCAATTCCATGGTGCTGCCGATGGCGCGCGATCTGATGGACCTCGGCATCCGGGTCAACGCGATCCTGCCCGGCACCTTCGCCACCCCGCCGATGCTGGGGGTCAAAGAGCATGCGCCGGCCGTATTCGCCGGCCTCGAAGCCTCGGTCCCCTTCCCCAAGCGTCTCGGCAAGCCCGAGGAATTCGGCAGTCTGGTGATGGAACTGGTGCGCAACGCCTATTTCAACGGCCAGCTGATCCGGCTGGACGGCGCGATCCGGATGCCGCCGAAGTAACCGGTTCTCTCCGGCGGCTGA
>JANONQ010000076.1:0-1591 GCA_031420935.1 Novosphingobium sp.
AACGAGCCGGACAAGCACTATCGCGGCACCCGCGAGAGCCGGCCGCTGGTAGAGTATTCGGAAATTTGATTTTCGCACGGTTGGACATCCGCTTCGGACAGGCGTAGTATCTCGGTTTTCGGGTCATGCGGCGCGGGGCTATCTGGGTCGTATCGCTTCTCGCGGGAGAGAGATCATGACTAGAATCGCAATGATGGCCGTCGCCGTCTTGTGCTACCTGGCTTTTTTCGCTGCGTTTGTTTACTTTGTCGGCTTCGCTGGTAATTTTCCGGGCTGGCCGTTGACTGTCGATCGCGGGCCGCAAAGCCCGTTGGGCACGGCTTTATTGATCGATCTGGCACTTGTCGCGCTGTTCGGCCTCCAGCATAGCATCATGGCCCGGCCCGCCTTCAAGGTGGCTTGGACCCGCATTGTCCCGGCGCCCATCGAGCGCAGCATTTATTGCCTCGCATCGGCGCTGGCCCTGGGTGTGATGTTCTATTTCTGGCAGCCGATCACAAGCATAGTCTGGGATGTCACCAATCCTGCCGGGAGGATCGCGCTGTGGTCGCTGTTCGGCCTGGGCTGGGTGCTGGTTTTCATCAGCACGCATCTGATCAGCCACTGGGAACTGTTTGGCCTCGCCCAGCCATGGCGGCACATGCGCGGCATCGAGGCGCCGCCCCCCAATTTCCGCACGCCAGGCTTCTACCGCGCCGTGCGGCATCCGATCTACCTGGGCTTCCTGCTGGCGGTGTGGGCGATCCCGACAATGACGGTGGGACATTTGGTGCTGGCGGCGGGGCTATCGGTCTATATCCTGATCGGTGTTCGCTATGAGGAGCGGGATCTGATCACGCATTTCGGCGCGCAATATGCCGACTATCGCACGCGGGTCGGCATGCTGATCCCGGGGCTCGGCAAGCGCGCCTAGAACTGCTCGGCGATATCGAGCAGCCGGGTCAGACGCTTGGGGGCGACTGCGCGCCAGCTGCGTTGCAGCCATGCGCTGACATGGTCCCAGTCGGTTTCCGGACGGCCGAGCACCACGCCGATCCAGCCCGAAGCGCCGTAATAGGCCGGGCGGTAATAGGCCTCGGTATCCTGTTCGATCAGCGCCGCCATCTCGTCCTGGCCGCTGGTCTTTACCAGCAACGCGACCGCCGCCTCGCCGTGATGATGGCGGGTGAAATAGGCGAAATATTTGCCGCCTTCGATGCGCCAGCCTGCCGTGCCGTGCGTCGGCCGTTCTTCGGCCTCGGGCAGCGCCAGGGCCAGTTCGCGCACGCGGGCGAGCAGCCATTCGGGCGATGTCTCCTGCGTCACCAGCTTCGCCAGCACCCGCGAATAGAGCTGGTGTTCGGCGATCAGCACCCGCGCGGCCAGCTTTGCGGGCGTGTCGCCGGGTAGGACAGCGACGGGGGTCTGGCCAAGCACCGGCCCGCCATCGAGGTCGGCGGTGACGAGGTGAACGGTGCAGCCGCCTTGCCGATCGCCTGCCTCCAGCGCGCGCTCATGGGTGTGCAGGCCAGGGTATCGCGGCAGAAGCGAGGGGTGAATGTTGAGGATCCGGCCCTTCCAGCGGTTGACTATGTCCGGCGTGAGGATGCGC
>JANONQ010000077.1:0-5307 GCA_031420935.1 Novosphingobium sp.
AAGCGCCCTGATTTCCTCATCCGTGAAGTCCCAGTCTCGCAATACATCCCAAGTGTCGCTTCCGGGGACCGGAGGGGGCCGCCGCACCAGGGCCGGTGTGCGACTGAAGCGCGGCGCGGGCGCCGGTTGGGTCACGCCATCCACAACCACGAAACCGCCGCGCTTTTTCTGGTGCGGATGTTCAACCGCCTCCGCAACAGACAGGACCGGCGCGAAGCAGGCCTCCACACCTTCGAACAACCCGCACCACTCATCGCGCGTTTTGGTCGCAAAGATTGCCGCCAGCTGCGCCCGAACCTGTGGCCAGCTTTCACGATCCATCCGATCCGGCAGGTCGGCTGGGCTCAGACCAAGGACAGCGAGGAAATTGCGGTAGAATTTGGGCTCGATCGGCGCGGCAGAGATATAGCCCCCGTCTGCGGTACCATATACATTGTACCAGGGCGCGCCGCCGTCCAGAAAATTCGTGCCTCGGCAGGGCAGCCAACTGCCGCTGCCCAGGAAGCCGAACTGGTGTGTCATGAGCGAACCGAGGCCATCGATCATGGCGGCATCGACCACCTGACCACGCCCGGATGAGCGCGCTTCGAATATCGCGGACAGCACGCCCAGCGCCAGATAGAGGCCCCCTCCGGCATAGTCTCCAAGCAGATTCAGCGGGATCGATGGCGGCCCATCCTTCGGTCCTATCATGGACAGCAACCCGCTCAGCGCCAGATAATTGAGGTCATGCCCCACCGTATCACTTAGCGGGCCGTCCTGTCCCCACCCGGTCGACCGGCCATAGACAAGACTAGGATTGACCTTCCAGCAATCGTCGGGGCCCAATCCCAAGCGCTCCATCACGCCTGGCCGGTTGCTTTCCAGGCAAGCATCGGCCTGCCGCAGCAGGCGAAACGCCACCTCGCGGCCCTTTTCCGATTTAAGGTCTACGGCGATGGACCGGCGACTGCGCGTAGTGGGATTGAAGCGATGCTCTTTCTTGATTCCGAGACCATGCGGTGAAACGCGATCGACCGTGACGATTTCCGCCCCCATGTCGGCGAGCAGCATCGCGCAAAAGGGATTTGGGCCGACGCCGGCGAACTCGATCACCTTGAGACCTGCCAATGGACCGGACGGCAAGGCACGCTCGGTATTTGTCATTGCGCAGCCCTGGCAATCTCGTCCAGCGAGGACATATTTTCCAGGGAGGAGAGATCGCCCAGCGGCATGCCGCAATAGGCGCTGCGGATCAGCCGCCGCATCACCTTGCCCGACCGGGTTTTCGGCAATTCGCTGACAACATGAACCCGCGCCGGGCGGAACGCCCGCCCCAGCCGGGCATCGGCATGGGATAGCAAGGCGGCGGCGATCGCATCGGGCACCGCTCCCGTTTTGCAGACGGCGAACACAACCAGAATTTGACCCTTGCTGCTGTCCTCAACGCCGATCGCAGCCACCTCAATAATTTCTGCCACCTCGAGCAGGACATCCTCGATCTCGGCTGGCCCTGTGCGTTTACCCGCCAGCTTGATGGTATCGTCGGAACGGCCGCGCATGAAGAAATTGCCGGCCTCGTCACGCTCGGCAAAATCGCCGTGCACCCACATGTCCGGTATCGTCCGCCAATAGGTTTCCAGATAGCGCTCGTCGTCTTCCCAGAAGGAGCGTGTCATGCCGACAAACGGGGCGAGCACAACCAGTTCGCCAACGCTATTCCTGATAGGCTGCCCGTCCGCATTGACGACTTCGACCGCGATACCCGGCGAAGCTGTATTGAAGCCGCCCGGGGGGATGGCTTTGACGATAACGCTGGAAATCAGCGCGCCCGAGGCCTCCGTTCCTCCGGAATAGTTAATCAGCGGCGCCTCCCCCCGCCCGAAATGGCGTTGGTGCCAGACGAAATGCTGGGCGCTGATCGTTTCTCCTCCGGTGATCATGAGCCGGATGGAGGAGACGTCGCCCGCGAGGGACTGCGCCGGGTTGGCAGCGAACGCGCGGATCATGGTCGGCACCGTGCCGAAATGGCTGACTTTGTGCCGCTCAATGAGGCGCGACATGCGCGACAAGTCCGGCACATCGTAAGCGCCATCATAGCATAGCATGGTGGCGCCATGCATAAGCGTTCCAGCAATAATCAGCGCGCCGGCGATCCAGCCCATATCGGCCGGCCAGAAGAAGACATCTCCCGCCTTGATGTCGAAATGGACCAGCGCGTCATGCGCGATCTTCAGCGGAAAGCCACCATGCGTATGGACGATCCCCTTGGGCTTGCCCGTCGTGCCCGACGTGAAGAAGATCATGAAGGGATCGTCGGATGCCATCGGTTCGCCCATGGGCGGGGCAGCCCCTGCCAAAGCAAGATCATACCAATCTACGGCCGAAGCATGATCGGCCTTGCCTCCATCCGGCGTCCGCAAGACCAGAAATTCGAGACCGGCCGTGGCCGCTGCCTGAATAGCAATCTCTTCGCGATTGATCCATTCGCCGCGCCGGAAAAAACCAGTGGTCGATATCAGTGCACGGGCGCGGCATAGGGAAAGACGCGACGCGATCGGATCGACTCCGAAACCACTAAAAAGCGGCAGCACGACTGTTCCGATGTAGGATAGAGCCAGCATCGAAATTACGGCGCCGGCACCAGGCTCCATCAGCAGGCCCACTCTGTCGCCCCGGCGCAAACCCATGTTCAGCAATCCGCCGGCAAACCGGCGCACCTGTTCGCGTAGTTCGACAAAGCTTAGCGTCTCTGTATCACCCCGCTCATTCTCCATGATCAGCGCGGTCCGGTCGCCCGTCGCCGGGTCCTGAGCCCAGGCAAAAATGGTATCGGTCCAGTTCAACTGGCCGCCTACGAACCAGCTGGCAAACTCCTGGCCGCGGGCATAATCGGCGAAGGCGTCATAAGGCCTCGACCACTGAACGTTGCATTGCGCCAGCACCGCGCGCCAATAGCTATCGGGCTGCTCCACCGAGAACCGATACAGCGCGTCATAATTGCTGAGATTCAACCGATCCATCAGAGCCTGGATATTTGACTGCGCGATCCCTTGCGGGCTCGGCTCCCACTGGTCGGTGCTGGTTAAGGGCATTCCTGTAATTCCTAAAATGCGACCCTGGGGGATGAAGGCAGCGACGAACCGCCGGCTTACGTGCCGGTGAAGTTCGGTGCCCGTTTCTCCATGAAAGCCTTGGAGCCTTCGCGCGCATCATTCGAACGCAGCAGCACCTTGATGCATTGATCCTCGATCCCGAACGCATCAGTGATACTGCGCCCCGAGCATTCTAACATGGCCTGTTTCGCCAAGCGCATCGCTAACGGCGAATTGCGCGCCATCCGCCGCCCCATGGCGCGCGCTGTCGCATCCACCTGGTCAGCAGGAACAACCCGGTTGACGAGACCTATGCGCAGCGCATCCGCCGCCGAAATAATATCCCCAATGAGGAGGATTTCGGCCGCCATCGCGCTGGCTACCTGGCGCGAAATGCGGGCAACGCCGCCTGCGGCTGGAATCAGACCGCGCTGCACTTCGAGCAGCCCCAACGTGCTGTCCTCGGCGACGATGCGCAGATCGCAGGCTAGCGCCAGTTCCATCCCGCCCGCGACAATCCCTCCGCGCATCGCGCCGATCACGGGAATGAAGAAGTCCGTGCCCCGCAGCATCGCTCGGTTTAATATCTTGGGATCGGCGAGCATAGCCTCGTCCCACTCGTCCTCAGCGGACCGCGTCCGTGTAAGCAACGATGTGAGGCGGCCTAGATCAGCGCCCGCACAGAAAGTTTTTTCGCCGATGGCGCGGAGCAGGACGACCCGGATCGTTGCATCATCGGCAATCTCTTCCCATGCGCGTGCCAGACGGACGATCATTTCCGGATTGAGCGCATTGCGCTTTTGCGGGCGATTGAGGACGACCTCGGCAATGCCATCCTCGCGCGAGAAAAGGATGGGTGCTTCGATCATGGCGCTGGCTCCGCCCAGACATAGGAAAATTCGGAATCGATAATCTCCGCCTTCAGGCGGATCGAATTGCCAATCGCGATTTCGTCCCGCTTCATGTCAGTCCGAGCCACCAGTCGGGGGCCTTCCTTGGTCTCCGCAACGATGGTGACATAGGGCACGCGGTCGCGCCAGGCGCTCTCGACCGAAAAATGCGACACCGTGTAGGAATGGACCTCGGCCGCGCCGCTCACAGGTTGGAACGCGAAGTTCTCCGACGAACAATTTGGGCAATAGTAACGGGCCGGATGCGTCCATTGGCCGCAATCCCCGCAGTGTTGCAGGCACAATCGCCCCGCCTCGGCCGTGGCCTGGTAGAAGGCCAGGTCGAGATCGTCGGGCTGAACCTTTGGCTTGCTGCTGCTCATCAAGCTCCCCTTCCCAAAATCGCTATGGTGCCATCACCCAGGTCACCATAGCCCGTGACGAGGCCTACCTCACAGTCGGCGACCTGCGCCGCACCGGCATCGTGCCGGAGCTGCCGCACTGCCTCGACGATGTGATTCATCCCCCAGCAGTGCCCCTGCGACATTAATCCGCCGTGCGTATTGACCGGATAGCGGCCGCCTAGTTCGATATTACCATCTTTGACAAAGTCAGCGGCACCCCCGCGCTCGGCAAAGCCCAGTGCTTCAAGCTCGAGCAGCGCGACATAGGTGAAGCAATCGTATATCTGGAGGAAATCCATGTCATGCGGCTTCAGCCCCGCCATTTCGAACGCACGCGGCGCGGCATAGTCGAGGCCCAGCTTCCACATGTCCGGACGGTTGATCAGCTCATCGGGCCGATTGGGATGCCCCTCGGCCCCGCCTAAAAAGACGACGGGCTTGTGCTTAAGGTCTCGCGCGCGCTCCGCCGAGGTGACGACAATCGCAGCCGCGCAGTCCGTTTCGACGCAGCAATCGCTCTTGCGCAGTGGCTCGGTGATGAAAGGGCTGGCCAGATAATCTTCCATGGTCAGCGGACGACCGCGCATAAGCGCCTTGTCATTGAGCTGGGCATGTTTGCGGCAGGCGACGGCGATCGCGCCCGCCGCTTCCGGCGGAACCTGATATTGATCGACATAGCGCATCAGATACAGCGAGTACCACCACGGCGCCGAGCGAAGCCCGTAAGGCGCGTAATAATTGCGCACTGTATCGAAGAAGGCCGCGGAGAACCGTCGCTTGTTCGGTCGTGCGTCGGGCCGCGGCCGAAGCGCTGAATAGCCGTTCCACCCGATGGGAACGAGCACCGCCGTGGCCATGCCGCTGGCGATTGCCATCGTTGCGTTGATGAGGCCCGCGACCGGGCTCGCCCCCCCCATTTGTGGACACGCCGTATAGCGG
>JANONQ010000078.1:0-1527 GCA_031420935.1 Novosphingobium sp.
TCAATTCTCTCGCAGCTGCGATGAAAGGCTGAACATGGAAATCCGCGCCGCAGAAATCTCGAAGGTCATCAAGGACCAGATCGCCAATTTCGGCACCGAGGCCCAGGTCTCGGAAGTCGGCTCGGTGCTCTCGGTCGGTGATGGTATCGCCCGCATCCACGGGCTCGACAACGTCCAGGCCGGCGAGATGGTCGAATTCTCGAACGGGGTTAAGGGCATGGCGCTCAACCTTGAGGCCGATAACGTCGGCGTCGTGATCTTCGGCTCGGACTCCGAGATCAAGGAAGGCGATGTCGTCAAGCGGACCGGCACCATCGTGGACGTGCCCGTCGGCAAGGGCCTTCTAGGCCGCGTCGTCGATGGCCTTGGCAATCCGATCGACGGCAAGGGGCCGATCATTTCCGACAAGCGCATGCGCATCGAAAAGAAGGCGCCGGGCATCATTCCGCGCAAATCGGTCAATGAGCCGGTGCAGACCGGGCTTAAGGCGATCGACGCGCTGGTTCCGATCGGCCGCGGCCAGCGCGAGCTGATTATCGGCGACCGTCAGACCGGCAAGACCGCTGTCGCCATCGATACCTTCATCAACCAGAAAAACATCAACGCCGGCGATGATGAGAGCAAGAAGCTTTACTGCATCTATGTCGCCATCGGCCAGAAGCGCTCGACCGTGGCGCAAATCGTCCGCCAGCTCGAAGAGAACGGCGCGATGGAATATACCATCGTCGTCGCCGCCACCGCGTCGGAGCCGGCCCCGCTGCAGTACCTTGCGCCCTATACCGGCGTGACCATGGGCGAATATTTCCGCGATAACGGCATGCACGCCGTGATCGTTTATGACGATCTGTCCAAGCAGGCGGTCGCCTATCGCCAGATGTCGCTCCTGCTGCGCCGTCCGCCGGGCCGCGAAGCCTATCCGGGCGACGTGTTTTATCTCCACTCACGCCTGCTCGAACGCGCCGCCAAGATGAACGACGCCGAGGGCGGCGGTTCACTAACGGCACTGCCGATCATCGAAACCCAGGCCGGCGATGTTTCGGCCTATATTCCGACCAACGTGATTTCGATCACCGATGGGCAGATCTTCCTGGAAACCGGGCTGTTCTACCAGGGCATCCGCCCGGCGATCAACGTTGGCCTGTCGGTGAGCCGCGTTGGTTCCGCCGCGCAAACCAAGGCGATGAAAAAAGTGTCCGGCTCGATTAAGCTGGAACTGGCGCAGTACCGCGAAATGGCCGCCTTTGCGCAGTTTGGCTCGGACCTTGATGCCTCGACCCAAAAGTTGCTCAACCGGGGTGCCCGGCTGACAGAACTGCTCAAGCAGGCGCAGTTCTCGCCGCTGGCGTTCGAGGAACAGACGGTTACGATTTTCGCCGGCACCCAGGGCTATCTCGACGGCATCGGGGTCAACCGGGTGACTGACTACGAAACCAAAATGCTCAGCTGGATGCACGCCGAACATGCCGATCTGCTGGGCGATATCCGCAGCAGCAAGGATCTGTCGGACGATTCCCGGGCCAAGCTGGT
>JANONQ010000079.1:0-8435 GCA_031420935.1 Novosphingobium sp.
GCGGCGCGGGATTGCGCCCATCAACAGAAATTCGACAAGCTCGTGGTCGGCAAGTGCATCCGCGCCGCCGCCCAGCAGCCGCGCGCGCAGCCGGGCGCGGTGGCCGGCGGCGTCCTGGCCGGGCTTCGGCACGGAAAACAGATCGTCGTCAGCCACCGGCGTCCTTCTCTCTAGCCAGGACAGACATGCCCGTTCCCTTGCCGTTCATTTTCCGCAAGCCATGGCCCGCCCGTCGATGGCGCGCAGCATTGCCTTTAGCCGGGCGTGGGCGCAAGTGTGGGGCGCATGGTTGAGGACGACGAAGACCCGCTGACATCGCCGGAAGACGTCGCGGAATTGCAGGGGGCGCGACAGCGGCGGCGCTGGCGGCGCGTAGTGCTGTTCGCGCTTGCCGGGTTGCTGCTGCTCGCGCTGGCGGCCGGGTGGCTTTCCCGCAAGCGGATTGCCGACGATGTCATCGCCGACCAGTTGGCCGCGCTCGACCTGCCCGCAACCTACACGGTCGAGCGTATCGGGGTGCGCACCCAGGTGCTGCGCGATGTCGTGGTCGGTAACCCCCAGCGGCCTGATTTCACCGCCGAGCGGCTGATCGTCGTCACCGTGCCGCGCTTCGGCATTCCCGGCATCGGGCGGATTACCGCAGTCCGGCCCCGGCTCTACGGCAGCCTGCGCGGCGGCAAATTGAGCTTCGGCAGCCTCGACAAACTGCTGTTCGAGGGCCCGAAGCAGGAGCGGTTTCAGCTGCCCGAACTCGATGTCGCCATAATCGACGGGCGCGGGCGGCTGGACAGCGACTATGGGCCGGTGGGTTTCAAGCTGGAGGGCGCGGGGAAATTGCGCGGCGGCTTTGCCGGCACGCTCGCTGCAATTGCACCGCACGCCGCAATCGCCGGCTGCACGGCCGAGCAGGCGAGCCTTTATGGCAGGGTCACAATTCGCCGCGAAAAACCGCGTTTCACCGGACCGGTGCGGCTCGGCGGGCTGGCGTGTCCGGGGCAGGAGATGCGGCTGGCGGGGTCGTCAATCCAGCTCGACACCACCATCGACCAGACTTTCGACGGTGCTGAAGGCAGGCTGAGCCTCGCCCTGGGGAAGCTGGGGCTGGGCGGCAACCAGCTGACCTCGGCCAGCGGCGATGCGACTTTCAGCTTCCGCAAGCAGGCGCTGACCGCCCGCTATCGCCTCACCGGCAAAGACATCGCTACGCCGCAGGCGGCACTGGCCTCGCTCGCCGCCTTAGGGATTGTGCGCTCGCAGGATGGATTTGCCCGGATCGATGTCGAAGGCGATCTCGCTGGCCGCGATGTGCGGGTGGGGAACTGGCTGGACGGCGCTCTCGCCGGGGCCGAACGCAGCAGCGGCGGGACGCTCGCCGCCCCGCTCATCGCCCAGCTGCGGACAGGCTTGCGCCGCGAAGCGCCGGGCAGCCGCCTTGCCGCCGGGTTCGTCCTGCGCCAAACCGGCGGTGTCACCAATCTGGTCGTACCGCAGAGTACATTGCGCGGGGGAAGCGGCGCGGCTCTGCTCGCCCTCTCGCGCTTGCAGCTGACCGCCGACGGCCTCGCGCCTGCGCGCCTGTCCGGCAATTTCACCACCGGCGGGCGGGGCCTGCCGCAGATCGCCGGGCGGATGGAGCGCAATCCGGCGGGCGGCCTGGCCCTGCGCGCGTCGATGGCGGAATATGCGGCGGGAGAGGCGCGGCTGGCCTTGCCCGAACTGGTGCTGGTCCAGGCGCGGGGCGGATCTCTGGGCTTTGGCGGGCGCGCGCGGCTAAGCGGACCGCTGCCCGGCGGCGCAGCACGCAATCTGACGCTGCCGCTTGACGGCAACTGGTCCCCGCAGCGCGGACTGGCGGTGTGGCGCAAATGCACGCCGGTCAACTTCGATCAGCTTGCCTATGCCAATCTGACGCTGCTGCGCCGCTCGATCACGCTATGCCCGCCGCCCGGCGGAGCGATCCTCGCCTCGGATGCGCGCGGCACCCGGCTGGCGGCGGGCGCGCCATCGATCGATCTCGCCGGTAGCCTCGGCTCCACCCCGATCAGGCTTACCGGCGGACCGCTCGGCTTTGCCTGGCCGGGCTCGCTGGAGGTGCGCTCGCTCGATGTCGCGCTGGGGCCAAGCGGCAATCCCTCGCGCTTCCGCATCGCCAATCTTGCCGCGAAAATCGGCAGCGATGTCGCCGGCCGCTTCGCAGGAACCGACGTTCGGTTGGCCGGTGTCCCGCTCGATATCCTGGGTGCGGACGGCGCCTGGCGCTATGCGGGCGGCAAGCTGTCGATTGCCGATGCCGCTTTCCGTCTCGAAGACCGCGCGCCTGACGACCGCTTCCAGCCGCTGACCTCGCGGGACGGCGCGCTGCAGCTGGCGGATAATGTCATCACCGCCGCCGCGACGCTCAACGAGCCGAGCAGCAGCCGCCGGATCGTCCAGGCCATTATTCTCCACGATCTCGCCTCGGGGCGGGGCACGGCGAACCTTGCCGTCGAGGATCTGCTGTTCGACCGCTCCCTCCAGCCCGACATGGTCACGCGGCTGGCGCTGGGCGTCGTCGCCAATGTTTCAGGGAGGCTGCGCGGGACCGGGAGGATCGTCTGGAACCCGGAAGCCGTTACCAGCACCGGGAGCTTCACCACCGATTCGCTCGATTTCGCCGCCGCATTCGGCCCGGTCAGCGGGGCGTCGGGGACGGTCGAGTTCACCGACCTGCTCGGGCTGGTCACAGCTCCCAACCAGCGCGTCAAGATCGCCGCGATCAACCCGGGGATTGAGGCCAACGAGGGCGAGCTGATTTTTGAGCTGAGACCTGACAGCGTGCTGGCGATCAAAGGCGCCGAGTGGCCGTTCCTCGGCGGCACACTTACACTCGAGCCCACCCGGATGCAGTTCGGCGTCGCTGAAGTGCGGCGCTATACGCTGCGGATCGCAGGCCTCGACGCGGCGAAATTCGTTGAGCGCATGGACCTCGGCAATCTGACGGCGACCGGCACCTTCGACGGGGCGATGCCGCTGGTGTTCGACGAGAACGGCGGCCGGATCGCCGGTGGTCGGCTGGTGTCGCGCGCGCCCGGCGGCAATGTTTCCTACGTCGGCGCGCTAACCTACAAGGATCTTTCGCCCATGGCGAATTTCGCCTTCGAGGCTCTGAAATCGCTGAACTACAAGCAAATGCAGATCGAAATGGACGGCGCACTGGAAGGCGAAATTGTCACCCGCGTCACGTTCGATGGAGTGTCACAGGGCACCGGGGCCAAGCGCAACTTCCTCACCCAGCGGATTGCCCGGCTGCCGATCCGGTTCAACGTCAATGTCCGCGCGCCGTTCTTCCAGCTCGTTCGTTCGTTCCGCTCGCTCTACGATCCGGCCTATGTCCAGGACCCACGTGAGCTTGGCCTGCTCGGGCCCGACGGGCGACCATTGCCGGGCGGCTCCGGGTCGGTTTCGCAGAGCAGCGCCGTTCAGCCGCCAGTCAGTGAGAAAAAGCAATGATCCTGCGTGAATTGACCGGAAGCGTCTGGACTGCAAAGACCCCTGCCGAGCAGGAGGAGCAGCAGATGCAAAGGTACGGCAGGCGCGCCGTTTGCGCTTTATTGGTGGTGGCGGGGTGTTCGCTGGCTGCGGCGGGTTGTATTTCGGTCAATGCGCCGGACAAGCCGATCGTTATCGAACTCAACATCAACATCAAGCAGGAAGTGATCTATCGACTGTCTGCCGATGCGGCCAAGACGATCGACACTAACCCGGAGATATTCTGATGCGCGTTTCACTTGCTCCCAAATCCGGCCGTCTGATGCTTGCTTCAGCGGTTGCGATGCTTGCGCTTGGCACGGCTGGCGCGGCATGGGCGCAGCGCGACCCGGCCTATGCTTCGGCCCGCGCCGCCGGCCAGATCGGCGAAAAGATGGACGGCTATCTTGGCGTCGTCGGATCGGCGGGACCGGCGGTGCGCGCCATGGTCGATGATCTCAATATCAAACGCCGCGCGCTCTATTCGGAAAAGGCCCAGGCGGCCAATGCGACGGTGGAGGAATATGCCTTCACTTCCGGCTGCCGCCTGATTGCCCAAACTTCGCCCGGGGAGAAATACCAGGCCGCCGACGGCAGCTGGCAGGCCCGCACCGCGTCCCCCCCGCTGCGCGACAGCCGATGTCCGTAAGCTGAGTTGCGCCCTTGCGTGGGCAGCTCAGGACGGATTGGGCCGCCTGGTTGACTTGCTTGCCACCCACCCCTAAGGGGGGCGCGCCTTGGCGGGGTCGCCCGTTTCCATGGCGGTTTTTCCCCTCGGTTTTCGAAAAATCTTGCGGATAAATCGGCATGGCTGCGAACGATACCGATGAGGCTCCCGGAGGTGGTGAAGACCCTCGGCTCACCTCGCTCGACGAGAGGCTGAAGGCGGCGCATCACACCGAGGCGGAACGCACGGCGCCCAAGGGCGCGGGCTCCGCCTTCACCGGGAAGGGCGCGTCTCAAGGCAATCGGGTCTTGTCGACGCTGATCGGGGTTCCGTTGGGGAGCCTGGCGATCGGCTTCGTCATCGACAATGTGCTCGAAACGCGGCCGAAGGCGATGCTGGCGATGCTGTTTATCGGTATCGTTTCGGCCTTCGTCCAGATCTGGCGGATTTCGCAGGAACGCGCCGAGTAGGCGGGTTTCGGGCATCAAGGATACAGGGGTTAGCGCGTGGCGGCCGAGAGCAAAATCGACCCGATGCACCAGTTTCAGATCAGCGTGCTGGGTGGCGGCACGCTGGATGGGGCGCCGCTCGCCTTTACCAATTCGGCGTTGTGGATGGTGATCGTATTCGGCGCGATCCTGCTGTTCATGTGGGGCGGAATGAAGCGCGAGCTGATCCCCGGCCGCTGGCAGGCCGCGGTCGAAATGCTGACCGGCTTCACATCGGGCCTGGCGGTGGGCAATATCGGTCCGGAAGGGCGCAAATATGCGCCCTGGATTTTTACCATTTTCACCTTCATCCTGTTTTCCAACTTCATGGGTATGATGCCCTTCGGCCTGGTCGAGGCAGCGCATCCCTTCACCGTGACCAGCCAGTTCACCGTCACCGGCGTGCTGGCGATCATCAGCTTTTCGATCGTGCTGCTGGTCGGTTTCTGGAAGCATGGCTTCCATTTCCTGAGCCTGTTCGTGCCGCACGGCACGCCCAAGCCGCTGCTGCCGCTGATCGTGCCGATCGAGATGATCTCGTTCCTGGTGCGCCCGTTCAGCCTGGCGCTGCGGTTGTTCGTGGCGATGATCGCCGGGCACATTCTGGTCGAGGTGTTCGGCTATTTCATTGTCAACGGGATCAACGCGGGCACGCCTATCGGCATTTTCGTCTCAGCGATCAGCTTCGTCTTTATAATGGGCGTCAACGCGCTGGAACTGCTGGTCTGCGCGATTCAAGCCTATGTCTTCGCGCTGCTGACCTCGCTCTACATCAACGACGCGGTGCATCTGCACTAAGTTATCAACATTCTATCAACCGATTTACCCAGGGAGTTCGACACATGGATCTCGAAGCTGCAAAAGTGATTGGCGCCGGTCTCGCGGCGATTGGCGTAGGCGTTGCCGCCACCGGTGTGGGCAATGTCTTCGGCTCATTCCTGCAAGGCGCGCTGCGCAACCCGGCGGCTGCCGACGGCCAGCAGGGCCGGCTGTTCATCGGCTTCGCCGCCGCGGAATTGCTCGGGCTGATCGCTTTCGCGGTCGCCATGATCATTCTCTACGCCGTTTGATAGACGCGCGCCGGACGGCAATCGGCAGGCATCATCCCGGCGAAAGTCGGGGTGGCGCGGCCGGCCGAATAGCGTGAGCAGGAACCGACGATGCCTCAAATCAACCAGCTTTTGCTCGTTTACCAGTCGCAGTGGTTCTGGCTGTTCCTGGTGCTGGCCGCGATCTATTTTGGTATCGGCAGGGGCATGCTTCCTAAGATCGAGCGGGTGGTTGAGGACCGTAACGCCAGGATTGCCGCCGATCTCGCCGGCGCTGAACGCGCCCGCGCCGGCGCCGATGCGGCCGAGGAACGCGCCCGGGCGGCCGACGCCGAAGCGCGGGCGGCGGCGCATGAAATAACCGCGAAGGTGAAGGCCAAGGCGGCGAAGGATACGGAAACTCGCCTGGCCAAGGCCGATGCGGTGCTCGCGCAGAAGCTGGCAGCGGCGGAAACGAGCCTTGAGGCAGCTCGGCGCGATGCGCTCGCCAGCCTTGAAGCCGTCGCGGCTGAAGCGGCGCAGGATATCGTTAGCAAGGTTTCCGGCGGAACAGTCACTGCGGCCAAGGCCCAGTCCGCAGTAAGGGCGGTGTTTGCCAATGCTTGATCTGACATTCCTCGCAGTGGCCGCGCAGGCCGCTGCCGAACATAGCGCTGCGGCCGAGCACGTCGAGGCGCCGACAGCGCTGCTGCTTGGTCCTGGCGGCTGGGTCGCACTGTCGATGCTCGCCGTGTTCGGCATCATGCTGTGGATGAAAGTGCCCGCTATCGTCGCCGGCATGCTCGACAAACAGATCGACTGCATCAAGCAACAGCTCGGCGATGCCGCCAGGCTGCGGACCGAGGCCGAGGCGCTCAAGGCCGAATATGAAACGAAGCTGCGCGGCGCCGCCCAGGATGCCGACGCCATGCGCGCCGCCGCTGATGAGGAAGCCAAGCTGATCGTCGCCAAGGCCAAAGCGGACGCCGAAGCGCTGATCGCCCGCCGCGCTAAATCGGCCGAGGAAAAGATTGCCGCCGCCGAGCGCAACGCCATCGCCGACCTGCGCGCCAAGGCAGCGCAGGCCGCCGCCCAGGCCGCGCGAGGCTTGATCGCGGAAAGTCACGACGCCAGGGCGGACAAGGCGCTGGTCGATCAGGCGATCTCGGGGATTTGACGCATCCCTCTCCCTCACCCGGCGAGGGCGAGGGCAGCACTCAAAAATTATCCTTCGCCGCCCGCAGTGCCGCAAAGGTCGCCACCGCGTCGCCCGCTTTTCCGCCATACTTGGCCCACCGCGCCTGCATATCCGGCACATCCGCCCGCAGGAACGGGTTTGCCGCCAGTTCCTTGTCGAGCCGGGTCGGCACGGTCCATTCCCCGCGCGCGCGTTTGTCCGTCACTTCGTCGGCATAGGCCTTAAGCGCGACATTATCCGGATCGGCGTGAAGCGCGAATTTGGCGTTAGAGGCGGTGTATTCATGCGCGCAGTAAAGCGTGGTGTCGGCCGGCAGCGCCTTGATCCGCAGCAGGCTCGCCCAGAACTGCGGCGCAGTGCCCTCGAACATCCGCCCGCAGCCCAGCGCGAAGACTGCATCGCCGACGAAGGCCAAATGGGCCGCGGGCACATGATAGGCGATGTGGCCATTGGTATGGCCGCCGACGTCGATCACCTGCGCAGTGTACTCACCCAGCGCCGCCGTATCGCCGTGGCCGACGGTGCGGTCGATCCCGGCGATCTTTTCGGCCTCGGCGGCGGGGGCGGTTACCCGGCAGCCGGTGGCCGCCTTGATCGCCGCATTGCCCCCAGCGTGATCGGGGTGCCAGTGGGTGTTCCAGATCTGGGTAATCGTCCATCCCTTGCCCTCCGCTTCGCGTAGATAAGCGTCAGCATCGGGGGTGTCGATGCAAGCGGTCTCGCCGCTGGCGGGATCGTGGAGCAGATAGCCGTAGTTGTCGGATAGGCATTCGAACTGGTGGACTTGCAGCATGGGAGTACTCCTTGCCGACTATCTAGGCGCATGAGCCTCAAAGCAAAAGCCCGCCGCTCGAATGAGCGGACGGGCTTTGCAATTCATAGGACGGCGGGGCGTGCTAGTCCTTCTTCGCCTTCAGCGCTGCCCCGAGGATGTCGCCGAGCGATGCGCCCGAGTCGGACGAGCCGTACTGCTCGACCGCCTGCTTTTCCTCGGCCAGCTGATGCGCCTTGACCGAAAAGTTGGGCTTCTTCGAACGATCGAAGCCGGTGACCATGGCGTCGAGCTTCTGGCCGACCTGGAAGCGGTCGGGGCGCTGTTCGTCGCGATCGCGGCCGAGGTCGGAGCGCTTGATGAAGCCAGTCGCGCCGTCTTCACCGGCCTGCACTTCCAGCCCGCCGTCGCGCACTTCCAGGATGGTGACGGTAACCGTCTCCCCCTTGCGCAGCGAGCTGCCGGCCGTAACGGCACCGGCGGCTGCGGGCGCGCCCTTTTCAAGCTGCTTCATGCCAAGGCTGATGCGTTCCTTGTCGACATCGATATCGAGCACCACGGCCGTAACCTGCTCACCCTTGCGGTGGAGCGCCAATGCGTCCTCGCCCGAGATGCCCCAGGCGATATCCGACATATGGACCATGCCGTCGACATCGCCATCAAGGCCGATGAACAAGCCGAATTCGGTGGCGTTCTTGACTTCGCCTTCGACCTGGCTGCCAACCGGATGGCTTTCGGCGAAGTTTTCCCAGGGGTTCTGGTTGGCCTGCTTGAG
>JANONQ010000080.1:0-3987 GCA_031420935.1 Novosphingobium sp.
GCGCGCTGCGATGTCGAGAGCATGCAGTACAGCTATTCGTTCTCACCCGAGATGGACCAGAAGTGGGACTGGAGCGAGCGCTATGCGCAGCAGTCCGAGATCCTGTCTTATTTGAATCATGTCGCCGACCACTTCGATCTGCGCCGCGATATCTCGTTCTCCACGCGGGTCGTATCGGCGATCTACGATTCGGAAAGCCAGCGATGGGACGTGCACACCGACTGCGGCGACCATTACCGCGCGCGGTATTGCATCATGGCCAGCGGATCGCTTTCGGCGGCGCGGTTGCCCGATATCGCCGGGATCGAAACATTTCGTGGACCGATTTTCCACACCGGTGCTTGGCCGGTCGAGGCGCCCGATTTCTCGGGCAAGCGCGTTGCGGTGATTGGCACCGGGTCGTCGGGAGTCCAGGCTATCCCGCAGCTAGCCGCGGTGGCCGAACACGTTGTGGTATTCCAGCGAACGGCTAATTTCGTTGTGCCCGCGCGCAACCAGCCGATCGCTCCGCGACTGCTCGCCGCGTTGAAGGCCGATTATCCCGCGATGCGCGCGCGCGCGCGGGAATTCGGCACCTTGTACGATTTTAGCGAGGTTAGCGCCTTCGCTGTCTCGGCCTCCGAACGCGAGGCCGAATATTGCCGCCGATGGGAGCATGGCGGGGTCAATTTCGTCCACGCCTTCAACGATATCATGCTGGACGAGCGAGCGAATGACACCGCCGCTGACTTCGTTCGCGAGCGAATTCGCGAGGCAGTGGACGATCCCGCGGTTGCAGAGCGGCTTTGCCCGACCGGCTATCCGCTTGGGGCGAAGCGCATCTGCGTGGGATCCGACTATTACGAAACCTACAACCGCGCCAATGTCACGCTGGTTGACCTGCGCGAAACGCCGATCGCGCAAGTCGGCGGCACCGAGATCACGACCAGCGAAGCGACCTTTCCGGTCGACGCGATCGTCTGCGCAACCGGCTATGACGCACTGACGGGCGCGCTTGCGAGAATTGACATTCGCGGGCATAACGGCGTCGCGCTGGCGGACAAATGGGCCGATGGCCCGCGCAACTATCTTGGCTTGATGAGCGCCGAGTTCCCCAACATGTTTATCATCACCGGCCCTGGAAGTCCGTCGGTGCTGGTCAACATGGTGGTGGGGATCGAGCAGCATGTCGACTGGATCGCCGCGTGCATCGCCGACCTCGAAGCCGCCGGCGCGACTGCGATCGTCCCCGCGCGTTCTGCTGAGGACGACTGGGTGCAGAGAGTCAATGACGAGGCCGACCTGACGCTCTTTCCCCGGGCGAACTCCTGGTATCTCGGCGCCAACATCCCTGGCAAGCCGCGCGTATTCATGCCGTTCGTCGGCGGGATTGGCCGATACCGCGCGATCTGCGATCAGGTCGCGGCCGATGGCTACGCCGGTTTTGAAATTTCGCAGGAAGGATAAACGTTGCCGCTTCTTCCGATGCTCCAGGGTCTTGCCGTTGCCGGAGCGCAACTGCGCGCCCGCGGCGATGATCGCACGGGCGAAGCACTGGCCGCAGCGTGCGACTGGCTGACGACCAGATTGTGAGCCAGCATTTTGCAATCATCGGTGCCGGCGCGGGCGGACTGTCCGCCGCCAAATATCTCACCGCCAAAGGCATCGAGACGACGATCTTCGAATGCGGATCGCAGGTCGGCGGGCTGTGGGTCTATGACAACGACAGCGGGATGAGCCCGGCCTATCGATCGCTGCACATCAATTCCGAAGCCTTGGTCAGCAGCTTCATCGACTATCCATTCCCGGCTGACACTCCGCTCTATCCCGATCACGCCGAGATGAGCCGCTATTTCAGGCGCTATGCCGATCACTTCGACCTGGCTCGCCGCATCCGCTTCCACAGCCGGGTCACGACGGTCGAGCCGACCGGCGGCCGATTTCGAATCGCGCTGGACAACGGCACCAGCGAAACCTTCGACGGGGTGGTGGTGGCGACCGGGCATCAGAGCGTGCCGCGCCATCCGCCGCAGGTCGCACAGTTCACCGGCACCTACACCCATGCGCACGGCTATCGCGTGCCCGAACCTTATGCCGGCAAGCGCGTGCTTGTGATCGGCCCCGGCAACAGCGGCGTTGATATCGCTGCGGACATCTGCTCGGTCACCGAGCACACCGTGCTCTCGGCGCGCTCGCCGGTGCTGATCATGCCACGGATGATGTTTGGCGTTCCCAATTCGCGGACGCTGGGCAAGCTTGAGAAGCCGTTCCTGCCATGGAAGTTGCGCGTGTGGATTCGCACGCGGCTGACCGCCATGTTCCATGGGCGCATGGAGCAGTGGGGATTCAGCACGCCCAGGTCGCGGACGCATCCGATCAGCCACCCGACGCTCATTTCGCAAATTGCGTGGGGCCGGATCGAGGTCAAGCCCGGAATTGCTGGAGTCGATGGCGACCGGATCACCTTCACCGACGGCAGCGCGGATCGCTTCGACGCAATCATCGCGGCGACGGGTTACAACACCGCGATTCCGTTCCTCGCCGATGACATATCGCCGGTGGAAAGCGCGACCACGCATGTCGCGCTATACAATCGCGTAGCGCATCCGCGGATCGACGGGCTTTATTTCATCGGTTATTTCGATGTCACCGGGGGCAGCAATATTCGCATGATGGACGACCAGGCCGAATATATCGCCGCGATGGTCAGCGGCGCGCTCCGCCGTCCACCGCCGGCCGAAATGCTCGCGGCAATTGAAGCCGAACGCGCGTGGGCGGCGTCGCAGTTTCCCGACACGCCGCGTTACGGGCTCGAACTCGACCCGCGCCGCTATCGCAAGCGGCTCGCGCTGGATTATGCGCGCAGCAAGATCAAACGGACGGCGTAAGCATCATAACGCGCCAATTGGGTGGGCGAGATCTTCGCCTCGATCAGCGTCAATGCAACTTGCCGATCACAAAAGGCTGGGCTGCTTCGCCCCGAGACCGTTACCGCGATGAGCAAAGCGTTCGCGAAGTTCGCGTTTGAGGATCTTGCCGCTCGCATTCTTCGGCAGCTCATCAATGACTTCCACGAACTTTGGTGCTTTGTAGCTGGCCATGCGCTCGCGGCAGAACTGCATCACTTCCTCTTCGCTGACGCTGTGTCCCGCGCGCGGGACGACTACGGCCATGACGGCTTCGATCCAGCGCGGGTGCGGCACGCCGAATACGGCGACTTCGGATACTGACGAGTGGGTGAATATCATTTCTTCCACTTCCCGGCTCGCCACATTTTCGCCGCCGGTCTTGATCATGTCCTTCTTGCGATCGACAACACTGAGGTAACCTTCTTCGTCGATCACGCCCAGGTCGCCGCTGTGAAACCAGCCGTTACGGAATGCTTCGGCGGTCTTCTCGGGGTTCTTCCAATAACCGAGCGTGACGTGTGGGCCACGATGGACGATTTCGCCAACCACGCCGGGAGGCACCGGGCGATCTTCGTCATCGAAGATGGCGGTTTCAACGTTGATCGCAGGCCGACCAGCGGAGCCCGGCTTTCGCATCTGGTCTTCTGGCTTGAGGATCGTCGCGACCGGCGACATCTCGGTCTGCCCGTAAAAATTGAACAAACGAACGTTGGGAAGGCGAGCGCTTAGTTCTTTGAGCACTTCCACCGGCATGATCGACGCGCCGTAGTAGCCCTTCGTTAATGACGACAAATCTGTCTTGTCGAAATCGGGATGACCGAGCAGCGAGATCCACACCGTCGGTGGGCAGAAAATTTTGGTGACGCGCTCGGCCTGGATGGTGCGCAGCAAAGTGCCGGCTTCCGGCGACGCGAGCAAAATGCTGGTGGCGCCGAGATAAATATCGGGCGTCAGGAAGCAATCGAGCTGCGCGCAGTGGTACAGAGGTAGCGAATGCACTTCGACATCGTCGCTGCTCATCTCGCCATCAACAATGCAACTCGTGTAGTGAGAGTAGAGACAACGAGCCGACAGCAAGGCGCCTTTTGGCCGTGATTCA
>JANONQ010000081.1:0-1666 GCA_031420935.1 Novosphingobium sp.
GCCCCCCACGGCAGGCCAATGCTCGACACGATATCGGTTTCGAACGGCACACTGCCCGCGCTCAGCCCGATCGCCTGGATCGCGCCATAGGGGGCGACAATCGAGGCCGCGAAACGCAGGCTCTGGTCGGTGCCGACAAGGTCGATCACCACTTCCGCACCCCGGCCTCCGGTGATCGCCAGAACCTCGTCTGCGACGCCGGCACCATCCGCACGAAACACCGCGTCGGCCACTGGCCGAGCCAACGCCAGCGCCTCGTCCGAAATATCGAGCGCGAGGATTCTGGCGGGCGTCATAATCCGCAACATCTGGACCGCGAACTGGCCAAGTCCGCCAAGTCCGATCACCACCGCGGTTGTCCCGGGAGTCAGCGAATCCCGGACAAGACGCACCGAATGGTAAGGCGCAAGGCCGGCATCGGCTAGGACGGCCGCAAAAGCCGGATCGAGATTGCCGATGGCGATAAGCGACGAGGCCGGCACCACGGCAAAACTCGCCATGCCGCCATTCACGCTCACGCCCGGAGTTGGCGGAGGCACCTCGCGCGAGCCGTTGCCCTGGCACGCATTTTCGCGCCCGGCCCGGCAAGCCGGGCAATTGTGACAGGCCCAGCACGGATGAACCACCGCCCGATCACCCAAACCCCAGTCACTGACGCCTTCGCCCAGCGCGGCAACCTCGCCGGCAATTTCATGGCCCAGCGTGGTGCCAGCCGGGGTCATCTGGCCGGGATCGTGGCGGATGTGCAGGTCGGTTCGGCAAACCCCCGCGGCAAGCACGCGCAGCAGCACCTCACCCTTACCGGGCTGAGGCTGCTCGACCTCCTCCACCGCGACAAGACCCGGCGTCTTGAGCTTGACCGCTTTCATACCTCGACCTTGATTCTGGAACCCGTGCAGGCCGGAGCGCAAGAGCCGCCGACGGCAAGCTGTGCATCAAGCGCATCGTCGTCCGGAGGAGCAGCCGCTTCTCTCAGCATGGCACGGTAATCATCGAGCGCCAGCAGCGCCGCGCCAAGCGCGCCCGCCACTTGCGGGTTGCCCGGCAGGATCACCGGCAGGCCGAGCACCTTTTCGATGTAATGGACCGCCGCGCGGTTCTTGGCGACGCCGCCGGTCATCACTACCGGGCCCTTTTTGCCAACCCGGCTGACCAGGCCCAGCGTGCGGTTGGCGATTGCCATATGGACCGCGCCAAGCACATCGGGCTTGGAATGGCCCTCGGCACGCAGCGAAATGACCTCGGTTTCGGCAAAGGTCGCGCACAAGCTGGAAATCTTGAGTTCGTTTTCGGCCGCCATCGCGACGTCGCCCATTTCCTCAAGTTCGATTTCCATTGCGCGAGCGAGCACTTCGAGGAATTTTCCGGTGCCGGCAGCGCAGCGGTCATTCATCGCGAACTGCGCGACAAGGCCGTTGGAATCAACCGAGATGACCTTGCTGTCCTGCCCGCCGATGTCGATCACCAGCCGCGCATCGGGCACCATCGCCACCGCACCGCGCGCATGACAGGTGATCTCGGTAAAATTCTTGTCGGCGATGTCGAGCATCCGGCGGCCGTAACCGGTGCTGACCGTGCGGCCCATGTCGGCCTGGGTCAGTCCGGCTTGCTCAAGCACGCCTTCGACCGCGGCCTCGACCGCGAGGTTGCTGACCGCACCCATGTG
>JANONQ010000082.1:0-3527 GCA_031420935.1 Novosphingobium sp.
TATGCCACGCTCGCCGGCACCGATTTCGCCGGCAAGGCCGTGGTCCTTGGTGCGCTCAGCCTGTATCTGGATTTCATCAACATGTTCCAGTTCCTGCTCGCCTTCATGGGCGACCGCCGCTGATTTTGAACCTTTGGCCGACAATACCAGTGCCCGGCGCGCATTTTGCCGCGCCGGGCATTTTCTTTGGCATTCAGCAGCGCTAAAGCTATATATCGGCACAATAACCGCGAACAGCACACAAGAGCTGGCGGTTGTCCGGCAGGGAGTGGTTGCGGTGCGGATTAATTGCTTGAAACTCGATCAAATGAAACGGGCGGTTCGAATTGCCGTGGCAGCGGGAGCCATTGCGGCCCTTTCGGCATGTGCCGCCAAGGAGGTGGCCTATGTGCCGCCCCCGCCTCCGCCACCGTTGATCGTGGTTATCCCGCCGCGTCCGATGCCACCCCACGGCGCTTCGGCCAATATGACCCTTCCGCCACTCGATATTGCCGGGCTGTATCGCAGCGTCAACCGCAACATCAGCCTGACCCAAGCCGTGTGGAATCTGCGATCCGCCTATAATGTCGCCGCGCTCAATTGCCGCGAGCCACAATATGTAACCATCGTTGACAGCTACCGGGAGTTTCTTCGAGTTCACGCCAAGACGCTGACCAAAACGAACCGCACGGTCGATACCGAGTTTCGTTCGCTGCACGGTGCCGCCTATGTGCCCTTCCGCGAAACCTACATGACTGAAGTCTACAACCACTTCGCTCTACCGCCGACGATGACTGACTTCTGCGATGCGGTGTTCGCCCTTGCCCGTGAAGCCCAGGTGATCCCGTCCGGGGAGCTGGAAACTTTCGCGGCGCGCAGCTTGCCGGCAATCGAGGCGGTGTTCGACAATTTCTACCGCCGGATGGAGAAATACCGCGCCGATTTGGCAGTCTGGGAAGCGAGTTATGGAGTTAAGCCCGCTGTGGTTCCGGCAGTAGCGTTCCCGACGCTCGTCATCGCCACGCCGCCCGCTGCGCCTGGCCGCCTGGTTGTACCGGTACCGAGTGCGCAAGGAACGCTGGTGGTGCCGGTCCCGGCACCGCCGGGGACTATATCGGTGACCTTGCCGCCTGCACCCGCCGCCTCGGCGGCAATGCCGCCCATCGTCTTGCCACGGTAGAGCCATCTGGTTCGCTCTGCCGACGATCGCAATCGCATCATGTCAGGGTCTCCGCACGCAGGAAAATTGTGCTTTCAAGCCTGCACCCTCTTCGCTAAGGGGGCCGCTCGCATGGACAGGCCCGCCGCAGGCCATCTCCATTGCCTGTACTGGAACGGGGCCGTAGCTCAGATGGGAGAGCGCGTCGTTCGCAATGACGAGGTCAGGGGTTCGATCCCCCTCGGCTCCACCAGTATTGCCCCTTTCCGGGATTGGCGCGGGAGCCGGCATGCTCGCGGCAAGCGGATTTGCGGGCAACAGCACACCGCGCATATCCCCAGCGCCAACATCGCCGTTCGACTCCGACGGCCCCTCCAGGTAAACTATACACCATGCATTTTCTCGACCAGGCCAAGATTTACATCCGCTCAGGCAGCGGCGGCCCCGGTGCGGTTGCCTTCCGGCGCGAGATGTACGTCGAATATGGCGGTCCCGATGGCGGTGACGGCGGCAAGGGCGGGGATCTCGTGTTCGAGGCGGTGCCCGGCCTCAATACGCTGATCGACTTCCGCTATGCCCAGCACTTCAAGGCGCCGCGCGGCACGGGTGGGGCCGGCAAAGACCGCACTGGTGCAGGCGGCAGCGACCTGGTGGTCAAAGTGCCGGTCGGCACGCAAATTCTTGATGATGACCGTGAGACCTTATTGGCTGATCTCACCGAGGCCGGTCAGCGCGTCGTGCTGCTGAAGGGGGGCAATGGCGGGCGCGGCAATGCCAGTTACAAGACCTCAACCAACCGCGCGCCGCGCCAGCACGGGCCAGGCTGGCCGGGCGAGGAACTGTGGGTGTGGCTGCGGCTGAAACTGCTGGCCGATGCCGGCCTCGTGGGACTGCCGAACGCCGGCAAGTCCACCTTCCTCAACAAGCTGGCTAACACCAGCGCCAAGGTTGGCGATTATCCCTTCACCACGCTGCGCCCGCAGCTGGGTGTCGTGCGCCACCGCGACCGCGAATTTGTCCTCGCCGACATCCCTGGCCTGATCGCCGGCGCGGCGGACGGCGCGGGGATCGGCGACCGGTTTCTCGGCCATATTGAACGCTGCCGCGTGCTGATCCACCTGATCGACATCACTGGCACCGACCCGGCCGAGGCGATGGAGGTGATCGAAGAAGAACTTGCGGCCTATGGCGCCGGCCTTGAAGACAAGCCGCGGCTGATCGCGCTCAACAAAATCGATCTGGTCGACAAGGAGCTGGTCGAGGCTTTCGCCGGCGAATTGAAGGATGCCGGAGCGGCGCGGGTGTTCCCGATCTCCGGTGCGACCGGCGAGGGGCTGGACCGCCTGCTGGGCGCGGTGATCGAATGCCTCCCCGCCGCCACGGTCACTGAGCGACCGGAAGGTGCACGCGAAGAGGCGGACGACCGGCCGTGGTCACCGCTGTGATGCACCGATAGCTTCCTCGCCCGCATTGTCAGCCTAAGCGGACTCGGGGGGTTAATGCCACTTGCGCCCTTCAAAGCATGCACGAGTTCCCCTAAACCGCCCGCCATGCAGATCGCCCGACTCCCGGACCTCGCCAGCGCCGCCGCTTGCCCGCGGCTGGTGGTCAAGGTTGGCTCCTCGCTGCTGGTCGGCAAGGGCGGCGTGCGGCGCGCCTGGCTTGAGACGCTGGTGAGCGAGATTGCCGGAGCCCGGACGCGCGGCCAAGAGGTGATCGTCGTCAGTTCGGGAGCGATTGCGCTCGGCGCGGCAACCCTCGGGCTGGAGAAAGGCGGGCGTGGTAGCCTCGCCGATGCCCAGGCCGCCGCCGCCGTCGGCCAGATCGCGCTCTCGGGCCTGTGGGCGGATCTTTTGAACCGCCATAGCCTGATCGCTGCGCAATTGCTGCTGACGCTCGACGACCTCGAGGATCGCCGCCGTTACCTCAACGCCACCGCAACGCTCAGCCGCCTGCTGGCTGCCGGCGCAGTGCCGGTGATCAACGAGAACGACAGCGTCGCCACCCAGGAAATCCGCTTCGGCGATAACGACCGGCTGGCGGCGCGGGTTGCCCAGGCCGCCGGGGCTAGCGCAGTGCTGCTGCTGTCCGACGTTGATGGGCTCTATGACCGCAACCCGGCCGATCCTGCCGCCCGCTTGTTGCCCGAAGTGCGGGGGCTGACGGCGGAAATTCACGCGATGGCCGACGGCGGATCGGCTTCCGGCATGGGCTCGGGCGGCATGACCTCGAAGTTGCAGGCGGCCGGGATCGCCGAACGGGCCGGGATTGCGCTGGCAATCGTCAATGGCACTGGCGACGGACCCATCGCCCGCGGTCTCGGCGAACCGGGCATCGGCACCCTGTTCCTGCCGCGCGGCAAGGCCAAGGCGCGCAAGGCCTGGCTCGG
>JANONQ010000083.1:0-2734 GCA_031420935.1 Novosphingobium sp.
ATTGCTGATCGTGCCGCTGCCCAAGCCCTGCATGGCAAACACGAAGTCCGCGAGGCCGCAATGGCGTGCCAGCGTCTCACGGATCAGGCAGAGCGACCGGACATCCAGATCTTCGTGCACCCCGCCATGGCTGGCGGGCACGCAATAGCGCAGCCAGCCGCCCTGCCCCAGCAAGCGGACGATCTTGCCGCAGGCTGCATCCACATCGTCATGCTCAAGCGCGAAGGGGGCTATATGTTCGGCAGCCCAGACGTCGAGATCACGGGCGAGCGCTCGGTGATGATCCTCCAGAAACGGCCAATCGAGAAAGCTGCTATCAGCCATGTCAGTTCCCTTCGAAGACCGGCTTTTGCTTGGCGGCGAACGCGTTGTAAGCCCGTTCAAAATCGCGCGTCTGCATGCAGATGGCCTGCGCCTGTGCCTCGGATTCTATCGCGGTATCCAGGCTCATGTCCCATTCGATGTTGAGCTGGTTCTTGGTCATGGCGTTTGCAAAGTTCGGTCCTTCGGCAAGCTGCCTGGCCATTTTCTTAGCCTCGGCCATCAGCGACCCGCGCGCGACGATGCGGCTGAAATAGCCCCAGCGTTCGCCTTCGTCCGCGCTCATGTTCCGCCCGAAATAGAGAAGTTCGGCAGCCCGGCCCTGACCAATGATCCGGGGAAGAATGGCGCACGCACCCATGTCGCACCCGGCCAGCCCAACGCGGTTGAAGAGGAAGGCAACCTTGGCATCCGGCGTGGCAATCCGCAGGTCTGACGCCATCGAGATGATCGCACCCGCGCCTGCACAAACGCCATCAACGGCGGCGATGATCGGCTGCGGCGCATGGCGCATGGCCTTGACCAAATCGCCAGTCATCCGGGTGAAATCCAGCAGTTCGGGCATTTCCATTTGCACCAGCGGACCAATGATTTCATGCACATCGCCGCCCGAACAGAAATTGTCGCCAGCTCCTGCAAAGATGATCGCCTTCACCTCGCGAGCATACACCAGATTGCGGAACAGATCGCGCAGCTCGGCATAGGATTCAAACGTCAGCGGGTTCTTTCGTTCAGGCCGATTGAGCGTTATCGTACCCACGCCGGCTTCAAAGGACCAAAGGAAATGGAGGGGCTGATAGTTGGCGGGGTTCATAGTTTCTCCAGCGGTTTTCGCATCGTATGCAAGGCGGTGTTGAGAACGGTGGTGAGGCGCAAAAGCTCTTCCATCTGGGTGTCAGACAGACTGTCGAAGAGCGAATCGACCAGATTTTCATGTTCGATGGCCATGGCGCGGAACGCCGTCCGGCCTGCCCTTGTCAGCTCGACACGCTGGGTTCGGCGATCATCTGGGTCTACCTCGCGCGTCATCATGCCATCTTCCACCAGGCGACAGACAAGGCCGGTGACATTGCCATTGGAAACCAGCAGCTTGTCGGAAAGCTCGCTCATGGTCATCGGGCCATCCTGCCGGTCCAGCACAGACATGACATCAAATCTGGGCAGAGTGCTGTCGAATTCGGCCTTTAAATAATTCCGGATCGTCTTTTCAATGATGGTGGTGGCGCCAAGCATACGCAGCCAGACGCGCAACGATTGTTTGGCATGAGGCGCGGTCATTACATGACTTCTCCACCAGCGACAGCAATGGATTGGCCGTTCACAGAGGCGGAGAGCGGATCGCAAAGCCAAAGTGCGCATGCGGCTACTTCTTCGGGCCGGATCAGGCGCTTCTGTGGATTGTCCCGCACAAATTGAGCGAGCGCTTCGGCACGCGAAAGGCCGGTCTTCGCCTCGACCGCATCAAGCGAGCGTTGCACAAGCTCGGTGTCCGCAAAACCTGGACAGATTGCATTGGCCGTTGCGCTCGTCTTGGCGAGTTCCAGCGCCATAGTGCGCGTCAGCCCGATCACGCCGTGTTTGGCGGCGGCATAGGCTCCCGTGTAGGCATAGCCCTTCAGCCCTGCGGTGCTGGCTACCGAGATGATCCGCCCCCCCGCTGCGGCAGCAATCTCTGGCAGTAGCGCGCGGCTGCACAGGAAGGTTCCGGTGAGGTTGAGCGCCATCATCCGGTTCCACAATTCGGTGGAGGTTTTGGCGAGTGGAGCCGTTTCTGCACCACCCGCATTGTTGATGAGGATCGTCACGGGCGCGCGCTGCCGGGCGCTAACCATGGCCGCTTCCACAGAGGATTCATCGGTTACATCGATGGGGATTGCGGCACAGAGCGGATGATCTGCTGCAACAGCCTCCAGCGGGGCGATCCTCCGCCCCATGACAGATACCATCGCTCCAGCCTGGCCCAAGGCTTTGGCAATGGCCGCGCCAAGCCCTGTGCCCCCGCCCGTAATGACGGCGTGATGGCCCGAAAGGTCGGTCATGAGCCGAGCGTCAGCAAAGTTGCAGCCCGCTCGCGGTTGCGTCGCATCTGCTCAAATCCGTTCAGATAGGGCTTGGGCAGGAACACATTATCCGAGCCGAGTTCGACGGCCGCGTGCTGTGTCCAGTTGGGCTCCGCCAGGTGCGGGCGGGCCAATGCACAAAGGTCAGCCCGACCGGAGGCGAGGATGCTGTTCACATGATCCACTTCATAGATATTGCCCACCGCCATGGTCGCAACGCCCAGTTCGTTGCGGATCAGATCGGCGAATGGTGTCTGGAACATGCGGCCATAGACTGGCTTGGCCTCGATTGTCGTCTGCCCGGCAGAGACATCGATCAAATCTGCGCCCGCTTCCTTAAAGGCCTTGGCGAC
>JANONQ010000084.1:0-6257 GCA_031420935.1 Novosphingobium sp.
TCCCATCCCTGTGCCAGATCGCGGGCCAGCTCGCCCCGGCCAAGGGCAAACAGCGCCGGCAGATGCCCGCGCGCCCAGAACCAGGCGATAGCGCCGAGCAGCGCCACCTTGGCGAGCCCCTTGACGATCTCGATCCAGCCGGCCGGCCCAAACATCCGCTTGAGCCCCGCCATGGGATCGAGCCGCGAGGCTTTGGGCAGCAGATTGGCGCCGACCCAGCGGCCCTCGCCAAAGCCCATCTGCGAGGCGAGACCGGCGGCAAGCACAACCCCGCCCAGCATCAGTATCGGCGGCAGGGCGAGGGCGAGCAGGCCCAGGAGCAGGCGTTCCGGCGCAAAGTGATCGATCGCGGCGCGGTCCCAGACGAAGCCGGCGCGCAGGGCCTCGCCGAAAATGCCGAGCAGCCACGGCCCGGCAAACTTCAGCCACACCGCGCCGACCAGCATCGTTACGGCCACCGACAGCTCGCGCGAGCGCAGCACGTCGCCCTTGCGGGCGGCGTCGGTTTTGCGTTTGGCGCTCGGCGCGAAGGTTTTTTCCCCGCTGGTCTCGCTCACCGGCTGATTACCTTGCCGGCGCTGGCGATGGCCTGGGCCGAAAGGTCGGTCAGCTGGTCGGTGATCAGCGGCGCGGCAATGATCAGTGCGGCAAGCCCCGCCAGCACTCCGGCCGGCAGACCCAGCGCGAACAGGTTGAGCGCCGGGGCCGAGCGGCTGAGCACGCCAGTGACCAGCTGCACCAGCAGCAGGATCAGCGTCACCGGCAGGGCGATGGCGACGGCGGCGGCGAACATGCTTGCGGCGAAACCGGCGATCTCGGCCAGGCGTTCGGGGCCGAGCCAGGTCTCGCCGGGGGGGAACACGCGGTAACTTTCGGTCACCAGCGCCAGCCAGTGCAGATGGCCGCCGACCGCGAAGAACAACAGCGTCAGCGTCACCGCGAAATATTGCCCCAGCGCCGGCGAATGCGCGCCGCTGTGGGGATCGACCGAAGTCGCCATGCTCATGCCCATCGCACCGCCGATCACCTCGGCAGCGATTGTCGGCGCGGCGAAGGCGAGTTGCAGCACGAAGCCGAGTGCGAGGCCGATCAGCAGTTCGCCTGCGGTTATCAGGATGCCTTGGGCGGAGAACAGCGCGGCGGGCGCGGCGACCGGGGTCCAGGCGCAGACCAGCACGGCAATCGCGCCAGTCGCCAGCACCCGCACCTGCGGCGGCACATTGCCCGCGCCGAAGAAGGGGGCGGCCAGCATCGCCGCGCCAATCCGTGTCATCACGAACAGCAGCCGCCAGAATTCAGCCTCCAGCGCGCCAAACCCGAAGCTGAGTGCGATCACCGGGCGAGGCCTGCGGAGGAGCCGGCGATCGCGGCGAAGATTTCCTCGGTGAAATCGCTCACCAGTCCCATCATCGATGCGCCGAACACCACCAGCACCAGCGCGGTGACCGCGAGTTTGGGGACGAAGGTGAGCGTCTGCTCATTGACCGAGGTCGCCGCCTGGACCACGCCGACGACCAGGCCGACGGCAAGGCTCGCCAGCAGCACCGGCGCGGCGACCAGCGCGGTGACCCACAGCATGCGGTCGGCGAGGGCAAGGAGCTGCGCGGATTCCTCCATCACCCGAAACTCGCCGCCAACGACCCCATCAGCAGCGCCCAGCCGTCGACCAGCACGAACAACAGCAGCTTAAACGGCAGCGAGACAATCGTCGGCGACATCATCATCATGCCCAGCGACATCAGCACCGAAGACACCACCAGGTCGATCACCAGGAACGGCAGGAACAGCATGAAGCCGATCTGGAAAGCGGTCTTGAGTTCGCTGGTGACGAAGGCGGGCAGCAGGATCGAAAAGGGCACGTCCTGGGCGCTCGCGAACTTGGGCGCCTTGGCCATCTCGGCGAACATCGCAAGATCGTGCTGGCGGGTCTGGCGGATCATGAAGCTGTGGAACTGCTGGCCCCCGGCGGCGATGGCTTGCTCGGCGTTGATAGTACCCGCCGAATAAGGCGCGATGGCCTGGGCGTTCACCTGCTCCAGCACCGGTGCCATGACGAACAGTGAGAGGAACAGCGCCAGCCCGACCAGCACCTGATTGGGCGGCGACTGCTGCAGGCCGAGCGCCTGGCGCAGGATCGACAGCACCACCAGAATGCGGGTGAAGCTGGTCATCATCAGCAGCAGGCTGGGCAGGATCGTCAGCAGCCCCATGATCAGCAGCAGCTGGAGCGACAGGCCGAGGCCAGGGCCTTGGGCCCCGCTCATCGCCCCGAACGCGCGGTCGAGCGCGCCGGGGATGGCGGCCTGGGCGTGGGCGGTGGCGGGGAGGAGGAGGAAAAGGGAACTGGCCACGAAAATCCTCCCCGGAACGGGGAGGTGGACGCGAAGCGGACGGAGGGGTCGGGACCTCTCCTCGTGACACAGCGTTTGCGGAGAGGTCCTGACCCCTCCGTCACGCCTTCGGCGCGCCACCTCCCCGTTCCGGGGAGGATTTGCCCACCTTCCCCTCACGCCCCCACCTCCCGCGCCGGCGCTTCGGCCAGCCGGGTCAGGCCAGTCCGCGAGGCCGAGACCAGGATTTCCCGGCCGTGAAATTCGATCACCGCCAGCTTGAGCGAAGGCGACAGCATCACCGTCTCGATGATCCGCACCGACTTCGCCCCGCCGCTGCCCGCCGCTCGCGCCTGGATCTTCTGCGCGAATTTGAGACAGCCCCACGCCAGCAGGCCGATCAGCGGCAGCAGCACCAGCAGCTTGACGATGTACCACAGCATCAGCCGTCACTCCCGTCGGCCGGGGACGTGCCCAGCAGCTCGACGATCCTGAGGCCGAACCGATTGCCCTGGGCGACGACCTCGCCCTTGGCGATGAGCTTGCCGTTGACATGCACGTCGAGCAGCTCGTCGGTCAGCCGGTCGAGCAGGACGACGCTCTCTTCGCCAAGCCCGAGCACGTCTTTCAGCGCCATGTCGGTGCGGCCGAGTTCGACCGAAAGGCGAACGTCAACATCCTTGAGGAAATCGAAGCCGCGCGGGTTCATGGTCATCGTAGGGTCCTTGTGGCTTCAGAAGACGTGGGTGATCTGCACCGCGATCCGCTCGTCGAGCGTGCCGATAGTGCCGTGGGCGATGGTGGTGGCGCCGATCCGCAAGGGCACGCTGCGCGCGACCGACACCGGCAGGATCTGGCCCGGCTCGAGCGCCCAGATCGCCGAGACCGGCATCGCCATATCGACCAGCACGGCGCGCAGGCTGAGCGGCACCGCGCCGAGCGGCTCGGCGGAAAGGCCGGGCGGTCTCGATACCGTGCGCTTGCCGGCTGTCCCGCTCTGGGCGCAACCCAGGAGCGCGGCCAGCGTGGCCAGCGGCAGGACCAGCCTGGCGGTCCAGCTCGCACCAGACACTTCGGTGACGGTCAGCGGCAGGATGGCAGTGCGGATGTCGGGCTCGAAGGGCAGCAGCAGGTCGATGTTGCCGTCGCGGCGGACCGGGCGGATGAAATTGCCCTCGCCGATTGCGAAGGCATCCTCGATCAGTCCGATCATCATTGTTTCCAGCCGCGCGATCATCAGTTCGGCGGACATCGGAAATGCATCCGGCAGCTGCGCGGGCGCCGCGCCCCGACCGCCAAATGCGAGGTCGACCAGGCGGAATATTGGCGCGGCATCGAGCGAGAGCAGCAGCGGCGCATTGTCGCTGCCGATGCCCAGCAGGCTGTTGGCCGCCAGCGGGGCAAACTCGCTTGCCAGCTCTCCCCAGGCGCATTCGCTCGGCGGCGCGGCGCTCACTGCCGGCGGTTCGCCGCCAATCAGCGGCTGGAGCGCCGAGGCGAAGGCGATCGCCAGTCTTTCGCCGCAGCGGGCGAGTTGCGGCAGCAGGTCGGCGGGCGGCGGGCTGGCGCGAACCAGCTCCGCGCAATGCTGCGCCAGCGCCCGTTCGGCAATGAAGGCGCGTTCAGGCCTCACTGGACGAGGAACGACTTGAAATAGACCGCATCGACGCCGCCGAAGCCTTCGGTCTCGGTCAGCACCTGGTTGATCGCGGCGGTGAGGCGCTTTTGCAGACGGTGCTTGCCCTCGACGGTATAGGCGTCTTCTTCGGGCGTTTCGGCGAGCACCGCGAGCATCGCCGAGCGGATCGCCAGCTCGTGCTTCTTCAACCATGCCAGCACCCGCCCATCGCGCCGGGTGGAGGCGGCAAGGTTGACTTGCACCAGCGCCTGCGAATTGTTGAGGTTGGAAGTGAAATCCTCGGTGAAGCTATAATAGCTGGTGCGGTACGGGCTGCCGCCTTCGCCCTCGGCCTCGGGCCCGCCCACTTCTTCCTTGCCGCCTTCCGCCTTGGGCGCATAGGGGTCTTCCTCGCCCTTGCGGATGAGCTTGGGGTCGTTGTCTTCCTTCTTCTTGTGCTCGGCCCCGCTGTCGCCGCCGATTATCCCGGCCTGCACCATGCCGAACACCCCGCCGCCGCCGGCCCCAAGCAGGCCGATGCCGAGCAGCAGCTTGAACAGCAGGCTCTTGCCTTTCTTCGGCTGGGCTTCGGTTTCGGGTTTGTCACTCATGGTCGGTCCTTCGGTGGGGGTTGCGGAGAAATTCAGGCGAAGATGCCGCTGCGGGCGGGCGGTTCATCGCCGCGATGACGCTGGCCGGGGTTGGCGGAGGCGCGCGGCAGGCCAGTGTCGCGGGCGGATGACTGGCCGCGCGGCTGCGAGCCCTGGGGCTGCTGGCCGGGCGCCTCCTGGCGCTGCTGAGCGCCGTTGTCGCTGCCGGGGGAGGTCTGGCCAGCGGGCGCGGCGGCCTGCACGGCGCGGGCGAACTCCGGGTCGCCGCTCGCCATGGCGACGATCAATCCGCCGCCGTCCTGCTGAAACTGTAGCGACACCCGGCCAAAATCGGCATGGGCGACAGCGGCGTGGACAGTGCCGGGGGCCAGGCTTGCCCGCGCCGCCTCTCGGGCCTCGACCAAGCGGTCGATCAGGTCGGCGAAATCTTGCGGCGGCTGCGGAGTGGCGGGTGCCTGGGCGGCGATCTGGGTTGCGTTGGGCGAGAGCTGCGCGGGCGCTTGCGACACGGCGGTGGGGGCTGGGAGGCTCGCAATTTCCGCCGCCGGTTGGTTGCTGGCGGCATCGGCCGGCCGGACCACTGGTGCTTCGACTGAAACATCATCGGCCTGACGAGGTGCATCACCCATCGCGCGCCGCGGGGCGGCGGCGAGTGGCTGGGGCAAAAACGGCAACGCCTGCGCGGACGGAAGGCGCAGCGACGCTGGCATTGGCAACGCCTCGCCGGGCGCGGCGATCGCTGGGGTGCCGGTCGCGGGACCGGCGGCAAGCGGCGCGGCGCGGACAGGCAGCGCTGCTGTTACAGGGGAGGAACCAGCGGGAAATATCGCTGCGATGGCCAGCAACGGGAAAGGCGGCGGCGGCGGCGTCAGCGCTGCAACAGGCGTGGGCGCAACGCCGCCATGCGAGCTTGTACCATTGGCGGCAGGCAAAATTGCCGTAGGCGCAACTGCCGGATCTAGCGCGATGGCGCGAAGCTGCGGCTGCGCTGGCGAGGGGAGTTGTGGCACAACCTGCCGCGCTGCTGCCTTCGCTGCCGGTCTGAAAGCGGGTAATGCGGCCGGCGCGGCCTGGGCTGTCACTCCCGGCTGGTGCGGTGGGGCGGCTACCGGGTTTTCCTGGGGAAGGCTGACTACGACACATGTCAGGGGCAGGGCGCCCGGCAGGGCGGCAAGCGCAAATTCATTGGCTGGCATTTCGGTCGGAGCCTCACCATCTGGCTCGGCCATCGCCTTCAGCTCGGCGGCAACGCCATCCTCAACCAGCGGCAAGGCGCGAACCGCTGCGGCCAGGGTATGCGGCAAGCTCTTGCCTTCCGGTTTGCCGGGATGCTTGCCGGTTGCCGCCGCAATTGCCGGCTGGATCGTCAAGCCGAGCGGTGTGACACCGACCGGATTGGCCGCAAGCTGACCCGCCAGCAGGGTAGAAAACTCTGCGAAAACTGCCGGTTCTGCCACTCCATCACCCGGCAGACCAAGCGCCATGAGCAGGTTACCGGCGGCAGGAAGGGTGGCAGGCTGGATCATGGGGCACGTCCTCGCGATGGGTCTACGAGTGACTGTTCAAGACCCGTGCCAAGTGGCCGGCGCGAACCGCCTGCCGGCTCGGCGGCAAGTTTGGCAAAGCTGCGTGCCTGCGCATCAGCGCGGTCCTGTGCGGCGGCACGGCGGCGTTCGGCAGCGGCGAGCGCGGCCAGTT
>JANONQ010000085.1:0-2201 GCA_031420935.1 Novosphingobium sp.
GTGCGCTGCCATCAAACACAATGCGCGCGCCATCTTGTAGGCGAAGGCCCACTCGCCCATGACATCGACATTGGTGCTCGCACCCATCGCCGCGGAAAGGTCTTCCGCCCCCCAGGTGAGGCCCATCAGCCGATCCAGCCCTGCCGAGGCGAAGCCGCCAAGGTGAAAGGGCGCGACCGGGGTTTCGGTAGCGACGGGGAGGATTTTTATCGACCCCGGCGCCACGCTGTGTTCGGCCTCCAGCGCATCCAGGTAATGCGATAGCCGGCGCACGTCCTCCGGGGTGTTGGTCTTGGGCTGCATGATTCCGTCGGGCTGCGCGCGGATAATCGCAACCAGATCGTCCAGGGTCATGCCCGTATCGAACGGGTTGATCCGCACCCACAGCTTGACCCTGCGTCCTTCGCGCGGACGCTCGGCCAGGAAGGCCGGAACCAGCTCGCGCGCCAGCGGCTTGTTCGACGGCGCGACCGAGTCCTCAAGATCGAGGATGACGGCATCCGCGCCGCAATCGTCGACTTTCCCAAGCTTTTTTTCACTGTCCCCAGGAATGAACAGCATAGAGCGCAGCGGCAGCCCGGTCATGCTGCCGGCTTCCTGCGCTGGAGGCCGGAACGCTTGCATGAGGCGACCAGCTGATCCTTCTGATTAAAAGCCTTGTGCAGAAATGTGACGATCCCAGCCTCGGGCCGCGACTTGCTCTCCCGCAGTTCGATTACTTCGGTCATCACATGAACGGTATCGCCATGGAACAGCGGCGTGGGAAAACGGACCTCGTCCCAGCCCAGATTGGCAACCGCTGTGCCCAGCGTGGTGTCGCCAACGGAGATCCCCACCATCAGCCCTAGCGTGAATGCAGAATTGACGATGCGCTGACCGAATTCGGTCCCCTTCATGTACTCCTCATCAAGATGGAGCAGCGCCGGGTTGTGTGTCATCGCAGTGAACAGCACATTGTCCGTCTCGGTCACGGTGCGGCGGATCGGGTGATCGAATTTCATGCCGACAGTCAGTTCATCAAACCACAATCCGGGCACTCTTACTCTCCTTGGCTGTACGCGTGAAACGCCTACTGATTGACATCGTAACGATGCTTACTATTCAGAAACAGGAATCGCAATGCGCGAAATCATCAGTCGCAGGATTTCCTGTGACGATTGACTTTGTAAATCTGTTTACTATCCTACTGCGGTGAATCGGAAATTCGCACCTGAATATCGTCATCCCGGCGAAGGCCGCGACCCCGCCCTGAGTCGCAAAGCGGCTTCCTTGTATGCGGCTCTGGGTTCCGGCCTTCCCCGGGATGACATGAGATTTTAATGGAACGAACTTCGAATCCACCCCACTAGTCGCAAGCGAAAGCACCAGCTGCGGGAACCCATGATGCAAATTGAACTGAGCGACGACCACAAGTCTATCCAGGATGCCGTCAAGCGCATCTGCGACGGGTTTGGCGACGATTACTGGTCGAACCTCGATCAGACCGGCGAATTTCCGCATGCCTTCCACGGCGCGCTGGCACAGGCCGGCTGGCTGGGAATCACCATGCCCGAAAAGCTGGGCGGTGCCGGGCTCGGCGTTACCGAAGCGGCAGTGATGATGAATACCATCACCCAGAGCTGCGGCGGCTATTCGGCGGCCTCGACGATCCACATGAACCTGTTCGGCCCGCATGCGGTGGTGGTGTTCGGCAATCCCGAGCAGCAGGAGCGGATGCTCAAACCGCTGATCGCCGGAACCGACAAGGCTTGCTTCGGCGTCACCGAACCCGATGCCGGGCTCGATACCACCAGCATCAAGACCTTCGCCACCAAGGTCGATGGCGGCTACCGCATCACCGGACGCAAGATCTGGACCTCGACCGGGCAGGTCGCCAACAAGATCGTCATCCTCGCCCGCACCACCCCCAAGGACCAGTGCAAGAAACCGACCGACGGAATGAGCTTTTTTTACACCGACCTCGATCATTCGCAGATCGAAGTGCGCCGTATCCCCAAGATGGGCCGCAACGCGGTCGATTCGAACACCACTTTCATCGACGACTACTTCGTCCCCGACGCCGACCTGATCGGTGAGGAGGGCAAGGGCTTCCGGTACATCCTGCACAGCCTCAACCCGGAGCGCATCCTCGTCGCCGCCGAAGCCATCGGGCTCGGCCAGGGCGCGCTGGCGCGGGTCACGCAATACGCCAAGGACCGCCA
>JANONQ010000086.1:0-8246 GCA_031420935.1 Novosphingobium sp.
CACCGCAACCTCGGTCGCTGGGATCGATGGCGAGCGCTACGACGATCCCTATCGCGTCGATTTCGATCGCGCCGACAAGAAAAGCCTGGTGTTCGGACGCGGCCCGCACAGTTGCATCGGCGCGTTCCTGGCGCGAACAGAGTTGCGCGTGATGCTTATCGAATGGCTCAAGCGCATTCCTGAATTTTCGCTTGAGGCCGGGAAGACGCCGGTCGCGGCGCCAGGCACATCGACGGTCATCCGCTATTTGCCGCTGGTCTGGCCCGTCGGACCTCGCCCGGCATAGCACCGGCCCTTCGCAAGAAAGCGTACACATGCAGCATCTCTTCGGGAAATCCGTCCACACCGCGTTCGTCGTTCCCAATCTCGAACAGGCGATGCAGCGCATGTTCGAGAGCGGCTTCGGCCCTGCCTTCATGCTCCGCCAACTCGCCATTTCCGGCCGCTTCCGCGGGCATCGGCACGACATGGTGATGGACGTCGCATTCTTTGCCGTTGGCGGCACGCACTATGAATTCATCCAGCAGATCGACGATAGCGCATCGGCGTATCAGGAGTTTCTGACGCTGAATCCGAACGGAGGAATGCATCATATCGCCTATTACTCCGACGATTTCGCATCAGACATCGCGCGGGCAAAGCAGGCGGGAGTTGTCTTGGAGGTGGTCGAGGAGCTGCTGTCGCCGGACGATAATATCTTCGAGCTATATCTTCAGCCCGCAGGAAGCCGTGACGCGATCCTGACTCAATTCATGTTTCCTGGTCCCAACGAAACCGTCTTCGCCAAGATGGAAGAAATTGCGGCCGGGTGGGACGGCAAGGAAGCGGAATGCTCGCTTTACGACCTCATGCCCACCGAAATTACCCTCACGGTTGCCAGCGGAAGCGCACGTAACTTGCAGGGGGTCACGGAAACGTAGTGAATTGATGACTCACGGGGTGATGTGATCGGCTCATCTAGTGCCAAGTAATATAGGTCGTTAATTTATGGTGCACCCGACAGGATTCGAACCTGTGACCTCTGCCTTCGGAGGGCAGCGCTCTATCCAGCTGAGCTACGGGTGCATCGGCGCGCGTGCGGTTAGCAGAGCGGGAGCGGGCTTGCCAGTGCTATGTGAGCGGAAGTTGCCGGAACGCTGCTGTTCCGCCGATTGGGGGACAGGCTGCTCGTGAGATCCCGGCTCGGGAGTGAAGGGATACGCCACTTCAGACTCCGACGAAACGCCATTTCCGCGCGCCTCCGTAGCGCCAATCGCAAGCTCGTCACACCGGAGCGACACATGGCGAGTATCACCTCACGCCAATCCGGCTGGAGCGTTCCCGCTGTCAACTCAATCTGCGGCCCGAGCATCTTGCGCAAATAAAATCGTAACCGAAACGCCCTCCTGCTCGGCTGACTTTACAATCACTTCAGCTTTGGCATTCTGCTTGAGAGACTGCACGATGACCGCACTGAGCTTACCGGATTTCGGCCAGGTCATCCCCTCTGGCAGTCCGATTCCATCGTCCGCCACCACGACCCGACACCCGCTTTGATCGATCAGGCTGTGGAGCTTGATCGTGCCGCTATCGCGCCCGGCAAAGGCGTGTTTGAGCGCATTGGTCAGCAACTCGTTCACAATAAGCCCGGTGGGCATCGCAACGTTGATTGACACGGGCCAGCTTTCCACGAGCAGATCGAGACGAATGCCTTCGGTCGCGTGCGCCTGCATCACGGCAGAAGCGATCTGGCTCAGGTAGCTACCCAAATCTATGGTACCTTCCCGACCACCGGTGGACATGGCGTCATACAACAAGGACAACGCATGGATTCTACCAGCCAGACGGTCGAAGCGCTTGCCTGTTTCAGCGTCGCCGACGTTGCGTGCCTCCATGCGGATCAGCGCGGTGATCATTTGGAGATTGTTTTTCACGCGATGCTGCAATTCACGCAGCAGCACATCCTGATCGAGCATTGCCTGCTCATTCACGCTTTGCTGCTCTTGGCCAATCGCCGCCAACGCCACCAGCCGAAACATCGGTTGGCCGTCATCGTTCTCGATGGTGTTCGACCAAGCATCGACACCTACGGTGGCGTCCCGTCGCTCGATCACAAATTTCCCGAGATACTCTTCCCCTATTTTGACAGCGTCACTCAATTGCCGATCGTCGTTCGCAGCGGCCGCCACACCGGGCAGGACTCGCCAACTTTGGCCCTGCACCGATGCGGCCGGATGACCGGTCAGCCGTTCAAACTCCAGATTCGCATAGGTGATCCTTTCGGAAGGAAGCAGTTCCGACACGGCAATCGCTATGGGCACATGATCCAAAAATTGCTTGAACCGGTCACTGTCGAGCGCGTCGGCGAGTCCCGGCGTTGCGAGCAGGTGGCTGATTTCGTCTGGTTTGTCATCATCAGCCATCGTTCACTCCGATGCGGACAGGATAGAGGGGAAGTCATAAAGATGGCAAATGATCTGTTTCAGCATCCCCACAAACCGTACTGACAGGTTCACTTGGCAGGGCGCCAGCAGCGTCAGGTTGACCAAAGTTCGCATCGGGGTCCGCTGGATGTCAAGGCGGCGTCTCGCGATTCCGGTGTTACGCGAACCGCGCTTAGTGGCGTGCTTTAGGCGCTTTGCCGAAGAGGGAGCACGCTTTTACCACGATTATCGATGAAGCGTGTTACCAGCGCGCCTGCGAGTTGCTTGGTGAGCGGCGAACGACGATCGGGGCTATTGTTTTCGCCGTGGGATTTGCCGAGACCTCTAGCTTCTCGCGGGCGTTCAAGCGCTGGTCTGGTATGAGCGCGCTCAAATTTCGTCGCAAGAGCGAGCGATAACCGATTGATAGTAACAGCCTTGCCCGGCCATATCTCAAGGATATGACCGGGCGGAGGAGTCTCTATTACGGGGTGGCGGTGAATTTTGGCGCGTGCAAGAAGCGCGCGGGCAACCGGATCAGGCCTGAGCGTAGCCGAGGATGGCCTTGACCTCCAAGAATTCGTGGAAAGCGTGCTCGCCCCATTCTCGCCCGTTCCCCGATTGTTTAAATCCACCGAAAGGTGCGGAAAGGTCTAGCGGCGCATAGTTGATAGCAACTTGGCCCGCACGTATCCGCGACGCAACCTTACGGCCATGCTCTACATCCCCGGACTGGACATAGCCCGCCAGCCCATAAGGCGTATCGTTGGCGATTGTGATCGCCTCTTCCTCGTCGTCATAGCCGATAATGACCAGCACGGGGCCGAAAATTTCCTCGCGCGCGACAGTCATTTGATTGGTGGCGTCGGCAAAGACGGTCGGCCGGACATAATATCCGGTGTCCAAGCCATCAGGCCGGCCCGGTCCTCCGGCCACAAGCGTTGCACCTTCCTCGATCCCGATGCCGATCAGCTTCTGGATGCGAGCCCACTGCACGTCCGACACGACCGGTCCAAGATTGACGTCCTCGGTCGGAGAGCCGACCTTCTGCCGTGCAATCGTCTCCCGAGCGATGGCGCTCGCCTCGGCCATGCGGCCGGCGGGCACCAGCATGCGCGACGGAGCGTTGCAGCTTTGTCCGCTATTGACCATCATCGCTTCGACGCCGGCCGCTACTGCCGCCGGAAGATCTGCATCTTCGAGGATGATATTGGCGGACTTGCCACCCAGTTCCTGATGCACTCGCTTGACGGTGGCGGCTGCGTTGCGAGCAACTGAGACGCCGGCCCTGGTCGAACCGGTGAAGGACACCATGTCGACGTCGGGGTGCGAGGAAAGGGCAACGCCCAAAATCGGCCCATCGCCCTGCACCATATTGAACACGCCAGCGGGAACGCCGGCTGCATGCATCACCTCGGCGAAAATCTGGCCGGTGAATGGGGCGACTTCTGATGGCTTGAGGATCATCGTGCAGCCGACGGCGAGGGCCGGCGCAACTTTGCACGCGATCTGGTTGAGGGGCCAGTTCCATGGCGTAATCATGGCCACGACGCCGATTGGCTCCTTTGTGAGCTTTGTGCTGCCCATTGCCACGTCGGGATCGAAATCCGCGAGAAGCTGTCGCGCCGTCGCGAAGTGCGCCATGCCGATCGGCACATGCGCGCCTATCGCAAGGCTCGTCGGCGCGCCCATTTCTTCGCGCACCGCATCGGCGAGATCCTTCTCGCGCGCTTGGTAGGCGGCCATCACGGCGTCAAGCAAGTCGAGCCGCTCAGCCTTGGAACTGCGCCCAAAGCTGTCGAATGCCCTACGGGCGGCCGCGACGGCCCGGTCTACATCTTCGGCTCCGCCAAGGCTGATCCGGCCAGCAACTTTTTCGGTTGCGGGATCGATGACATCGAGCTGCAATGGCTGTGCAGGCGCAACCCACGCGCCATCGATATAAAAATCGAGGTAGTTTCTCATGTTTGTGGTTCCTCTCGCTTGCCTTCTTCGGCACGTATCAGCTCGGCAAAGATCGCCGTCGCACGGCGGACGATCGCTTCAGCGGTCGGGAGCGATTTGCGCATGGTTGCCATGCCGTGGATCAGTCCTTCTGCTTCAATGTAATGCGTCTCGGTGCCCTGTGCGATCAGCTGGCCGGCCAGCGCCCGTCCCTGGTCGCGTAGGGGATCGAGGCCGGCTGTGAGAATCACCGTCGGCGGCAGGCCGGTGGCGATGGGATGGAGTAGCGGCGATGCATCGCGGTGGACGGTTGCGGCAGGGTCTGGAAGATAATCGCTGATGAACCGGTCCATCAGCTTGCGGTCAAGCAGATAGCCCGCTTCGAACTGCACATAGGATCCTTCGGCAGGACTGCTGCAGTCACCGACAGGATAGATGAGGAACTGCGCCAGTGGCTTGGAATGTGTCAATTTGGCAGCAACATGGAACGCAAGATTTCCTCCGGCGCTGTCCCCCGCGACGCCGATACCGGTGACCGGGGCCTCGAGTTCGACCGGACTGGCGGCAATGAACTCGGCCGCCGCCAGACAGTCTTTATGCGCTCGAGGGAAGCCATGTTCGGGTGCGAGGCCATATTCTACCGCTACCACGCGGAAACCCGAAATGACCGCGATCAGGCGACACAGCGCATCATGCGTTGTGAGATCGCCGATCACCCAGCCGCCGCCGTGCATGTAGACGATGACGGGGCCCGCCTTTGCCAGGTCTGGGAAATAGGCTCTGAGCGGTGATCCCGCTCCTTCGAAATCGACCGTCCGCACCGACGGGTCGGGCGGAAGGTCGAAGACATCGCCGAGCTGTCGAAACACCTCGCGCATTTCCATCGCGGTCAAGTCGGCCAGATGAGGCCCTTCCTGCGCGGCCAGAAACTCCAGAACGGCCGCAGTTTCTGGGAGGACAACGGGATCGGTCATTTCAATACCTCCGCCTGCTGTTTCTGGAGCAGGCGGGCGCGATGCGACACATAGGCTCGCAGCGCCTCGGCATCCTCGTTAGAATGTGTCGCAGCGAAGCTAATCATACCTCGATCCTTCAATATGCCGCCGATCACCACCGAGTTCCATGCCCGCGCGTCGGCGAGCACGCCCGAGCGGCGCAAATCGGGTACCACGCCGCTGGAGATTGCGCCCGGCCCATGGCAGGCCCAGCAATCCCTTTGGAATAGTTGTTCGCCGCGTGCAATCTGCATCTGCGTAAAGGCGTCGCTCGGCGGATTGGCGGGAACAGGCACGGATTTCGCTATGTTCGGCACCTGGCCCTTCGCATCGAGTTTGAACACGAAGAGACGCCCGTTAGGCCGCGGCCCCGGATTGTCGTTGAAGGCCGAGGTCAGCGCATAAGCCCCACCATAACCACCCGCCACGGCGATATATTGCTGGCCATCGACTGCGAAAGAGACCGGCGCGGCCATAATCGGCATCCCGAGATTGATGGTCCACAAGACCTTGCCGCTGTTTGCGGCGAAGGCACGCAAATTACCCTTGGTGTCGCCTTGGAAAACAAGATTCCCGGCTGTTGTCAGAATGCCGCCGTTCCAGGGCTCCGAATAGTCGAAGCCCCACGCCTCGCGCTGCTTGACCGGATCCCACGCGATGAGGCGGCCGCTGAGCATGTCGCGTATGGCCTTCATTGCCTTTGGATCATCGGGCGGCGATGTGCCTTCCATCTTGAGCCCGAGGTTCCAGCGACCGGGCCGTACTTCGAACGTCTTTGGATTTTCATAGCCGAACAGCGCGTGATTGGCAGGAATATAAGCCAGGCCGGTCTGCGGACTGAAGGCCATGGGCTGCCAGTTGTGCGCTCCAAGGGCACCCGGGATAGCGACATAGGGGCCATCGGTGTAGCGCGCCTTCGGATCCTCGATCGGACGGCCGGTCTTGAGATCGTAGCCCGTTGCCCAGTTGACCTTGACGAAATTCTTGGCCGAGATCAGTTTGCCAGTCATGCGGTCGAGCACGAAGAAGAAACCGTTCTTGGGCGCCTGCATCAGCACCCTGCGCTTCTTTCCGTCGATGTCGAGATCGGCCAGCGTAATCGTCTGGGTATGCGTATAATCCCAGCTTTCCCCAGGCGTCCCTTGATAGTGCCACTTATATTCGCCGGTGTCGGGGTCGAGCGCGACGATCGACGACAGGAAAAGGTTGTCCCCCTTGCCCTGGCTACGAATTTTGTGGTTCCAGGGACTACCATTGCCCACGCCGATGTAGAGCTGGTTCAGTTCCTGGTCGTAGACGATCGCATCCCAAACCGTGCCACCACCGCCGGTTTTCCAGAAATCGCCGAACCAGGTCTTGCCTGCCTTTTCGGCGAGGACCTTGTCGGATGCGGCGTTGTCAGGCCCGTCTGCGGGATTGCCAGGTACGGTGTAGAAGCGCCACACCTGCTTGCCGGTCTGTGCGTCATACGCCGTCACATAGCCGCGCGCGCCGAGTTCTGCGCCGCCATTGCCGATGACGACCTTGCCTTTGACGATCCGCGGTGCGCCGGTAATCGTATATGTCTTGGCCTGGTCAACCGTCACTACCGACCATACCGGCTTGCCGGTTTTGATGTCGAGTGCGATCAGGCGTCCGTCAAACGCGCCGAAATAGAGTTTGCCATCGTATAACGCGGCGCCACGGTTGCCCACATCGCAGCACCCCTTGGCGCCAAATTCGCCGGGCACTTCGGGATCATAACGCCACAGGAGCTTTCCGCTCTTCGCATCGATAGCGAAGACCTTTGACCAGGCCGTCGTCGCATAGATCACGCCATCATATTCCAGCGAAGTGGTTTCCTGCGCGCGATTGGTGTCGAACTCATATGACCACGCGAAGCCTAGCTGACCGACCGTCTGTTCGGATATCTGCGTCAGGCGGCTAAAGCGTTGCTCGTCGAAGGTGCCGCCATATGTTACCCAGTCTCCGGGATCCTTGCTGTCGGCGAGAAGCTTTTCCCATGCGGCACCCCCTGTGACCGGGCCATCGGACTTGGTTGAGCATCCCGCGAGCGCAACTGTCATGGCGATGGCGGTCAGCGCCGACTGGCAGGTTATGTATCTCACAATCTCTCCCGGCTTTGGAAAAGTGTTATTTCCGTTTGCACTGCATAACTGGTGAGGCCCCCGGCTGCTGCCGGGCTACCCCACGCGGCATCGCCGCGAATGAGCACTCTGGGCTGCACGCCACTGACGCCCGATAATGCGATAGCCCATCCCTAGACCTCGACTGACCCCAAGAACTCCAGCAGCGCCGCATTCACGTCATCGGGACGTTCCTGCTGGATCCAATGCCCCGCGCCCGGCACGATCCGCTCCATTCGCAAATCGTCGCAGATCGCGCGCTGATCCTCGACGCAGCCGGGGAACATCGCCAACACGATCTCCCTGTCGCCAGCGAAGAACCCAGCGGGCTGGCGCACGTGCTGATCGCCATAGGTGCGCGCCTCCGCCTCGTTGCGATCCCAATTGCGATACCAGTTGATCGGGCCATGGAATCCGCCCGCGGCAAAGGCGGCGGTATAAACGTCCAGTTCGGCATCGCTCATGAAGCTCAGCGGTCCGGCCGGCGGCGGCGACAGTCCCTTGAGCAGCGGATCGTCGATCGGCCGGTCGCTGATCCAGTCGTTCAGCGGCGCATCGCCCGACAGCGAAAAATAGACCCGCTTCAGCGTGTCGCGCGGGTTCCGATCCAGTTCAGCTTCCGCTGCGCCGACCGGCTCGAAATAGCGCATGTAGTAAAAGCGGTTCGGATAGGCCGAATCAAACCACGTGTGCGCCGAGATGCTGGCTGCCACCCGGTGCGGCACGCTGAGCGAGAACACCGCCGCCACTTGTTCGGGAAACCGCAGCGCGCAGCGCCA
>JANONQ010000087.1:0-3364 GCA_031420935.1 Novosphingobium sp.
CCGCGCTGGTCGCGCGGGCTAGTAATTTGTACCCACTGCGCAAATGGGTGCCGTATTACCCCCCAGCGGCCGCTGCGCCGCGGGCGCGGCGCCGGGCGACCTGCTCCTGCCCGATGGCACGCTGAAGCACGGCCCGCATCACACGGCGGCGGCCTGCCGCCATTTCGGCACTTGTGGCGGCTGCCAGCTTCAGCACCTTGATGAAATGTCGCTAGCGGATTTCGTCGCCGAGCGTGTAGCCAATGCTGCTGCGGGACAGGGGCTGAGCCCCGAACGGATCGCCCCGCCGCATCTCTCGCCGCCCCGCAGCCGCCGCCGGGCGGCATTGCACGCTGCCAGTATCGGCGGCAGGATCGCGCTGGGGTACCGCGAGGGCGGCTCGCACCGCATCGTCGATCTTGCCGAGTGTCCGGTGCTGCTGCCCGAACTCGCTGACATTATTGCCCCCCTGCGCAAGCTGCTGGCGCGCCAGGGCGGGCGGATTGCCGCGGATGTGGAGCTGGCGATGACCGACCAGGGCGTCGATCTTGCAATCAAAGGCCTCGCCGTCGAGGGGCTGGCGGCGACCGAGGCAATGCTCAGCTTCGCGCAGGGCAACGGCCTCGCCCGGCTGACGCTCGATCAGGGCTATGGCAGCGAAGCGCTGTGGGAGCCCGAGCCGGTAACGGTGACGCTGGCGGGCGTCCGCGTATCCTATCCCCCCGGCGCCTTCCTGCAGGCGACGGCGGACGGCGAGGAGGCGCTGGTTGCGGCGGTGCGGGAGTGGCTGGCCGGATCAAAGACCGTTGCCGATCTGTTCGCCGGCCTCGGCACCTTCGCCTTCGCGCTCGCCGGGCCGGCCAAGGTGCTGGCGGCCGAGGCGGCGCGCGATGCTCATCTCGCCTGTAAGCAGTCCGCTGGCACCGCGCAGCTGCCGGTCCATGCCATGCACCGCGACCTGTTCCGCAATCCGATGATGCCGGACGAGCTTAACCGGTTCGACGCCGTAATCCTCGACCCGCCCCGCGCCGGCGCGCGCGAGCAGGTGGCGCGGCTGGCGGAAAGCACGGCGGCGCGCGTGGTCTACGTCAGCTGCAACCCCTCGAGCTGGGCGCGCGATGCGGCGACACTGGTGGCGGGCGGCTACCGGTTGATGGAGCTGCGGCCGGTGGGGCAGTTCCGCTGGTCGACGCATGTCGAGCTGGCGAGTTTGTTCGTGCGATAAAATCCTCCCCGCGCTTGTCTCGGGGAGGATCAAGCGGTTAGCTGACCACCATCGCACGATTGTTGTGCTGTCACACACACGACCTATATGGCCTGCTTGGCTGCGGCAAAGGAGAGGCGCATTGAGCAAGGTTCTGGTGATCGGCGCGGGCGGCGTTGGCTCGGTGGCGGTCCACAAGATGGCCCAGTTGCAGGCTGGGAACGCCGGCATATTCAGCGAGATAAGCCTCGCCAGCCGGACGGTGAGCAAATGCGACGCTATCGCCGAATCGGTAAAGGCGCGAACCGGGGTGGCTATTCCCACCTACCAGATCGATGCCGAGGACGTGCCGGCGCTCACTGCGCTGATCGGCAAAATCGGACCCAAGCTGGTGGTCAATCTGGCGCTGCCCTATCAGGATCTGGCGATCATGGAGGCGTGCCTCGCCAGCGGGACCGACTACCTCGACACCGCCAATTACGAACCGCGCCACGAGGCTAAATTCGAGTATAAATGGCAGTGGGATTATCACGACCGGTTCAAACAGAAGGGGCTGATGGCGCTGCTCGGTTCCGGCTTCGATCCCGGCGTGACCAGCGTCTTCGCCATGTGGCTGAAGAAGCACAAGCTGAAGACCATTCGCACGCTCGATATCCTCGATTGCAACGGCGGAGATCACGGCCAGGCCTTTGCCACCAATTTCAATCCCGAGATCAACATCCGCGAAATCACCGCCCCGGCGCGGCACTGGAATCAGGGTCAGTGGGTGGAAACCCCGGCGCTGACCATCCGCGAAAATTTCGACTTCGAGGCCGTTGGACCGAAGAATATGTATCTGATGTACCATGAGGAGCTGGAAAGCCTCGCCCGCTTTATCCCCGAGATGGAGCGCGCCCGCTTCTGGATGACCTTCGGCGATGCTTACATCAACCACCTCACCGTGCTGCAGAATGTCGGCATGACCCGGATCGATCCGGTGATGTATGAAGGCCACGAGATCGTGCCGCTGCAATTCCTCAAGGCCGTGCTGCCCGAGCCGTCGTCGCTGGGTTCCACAACTAAGGGCAAGACCAACATCGGCGACATCGCCACCGGCGAGGCGCTGGACGGCAGCGGCGAGAAGACCTTCTACATCTCCCAGATCTGCGACCACGAGGACGCCTATGCCGAGACCGGCAATCAGGCGATCAGCTACACCACCGGCGTGCCGGCGATGATCGGCGCGGCGATGATGCTGACCGGGGCGTGGCGGGGGGAGGGCGTCTTCAACATGGAGCAGTTCGATCCCGATCCGTTCATGGACATGCTGAACCAGCACGGGCTGCCGTGGACGGTGAAAGAATTGGCGGGACCACTGGCGTTTTGAGGTAGCCGCGAGTCGCTGGGGAAAGCTTTACGCGGCTGCGTAAATCGCCGGTCGATAGCGCGGGTCAGGGATAGGCAAGCCGCGTTCTTTGGCTGTCTCAAGCCAGATTTCCACGGCGATTTGTGCCTCTGCGATGGCTTCCTCAGGGGTGCTGCCGTGAGCGGAACAGGGCTTCAGGTCTGGCACGTCGGCAATCCAGCAGGCGTCATCGGCATACCAGAAGACGTTGATGTGGTAACGGTGCTGCATCATTCTTCCAGCGTTAGACCGAACCCTTCGACTATATCAAGAAACTCTCTCACTTGGTAGCGCTTTGCTTCCTTGCCATTGGGCTGGAGTACCAGCAGCTTTGGGCAGGTCGGATGAACGAACGAGCGATGGCTGCCTTTGGTGCGGGCTTGCAAGAATCCAAATGCCTCGACCAGGGCAATGAAGTCCCGAAAATCGACCGAACGGTTGGTCGATTGCAGAAGCAGGGCGTAGAGTTTGGCTGGTTTTGTCACGGCTGCTTTGTCCTTAAGGCAGCATCCAAATAGTTTGTAGGGAACTAAGGGCGCAACAGCCATTGCCGGGTTTTTTCCCTCAATTCGTTTCGCTTCGGCTGATTCCCGCCGTGGGAACTTCTTCCTGCCATCCGGCTTTCGCGTGAGATGCGGTTGAGTTAGGGACAAGCCATGGAAACCAGAGCCGGCGATCCGGGGGCCTTCGCCCACTTCGACCTCACCCGCGTCGACAGCCCCGCCTTCGTGGTGGACGCCGCGAAACTGCGGGCCAACCTGACTATTCTCGCCGACATCCGCGACCGGGCAGGCATA
>JANONQ010000088.1:0-1936 GCA_031420935.1 Novosphingobium sp.
GCTGCGGCAACTGTCTCTGCCGGCGCGCCCTTGCAAACGCCGGCGGGCCTGCTGGCCGCGCGGACGTTCTCTCTGCCGCCGGGACCCTCCCCAACAGTGGCTTTACCGCCTGCGGCGACGCCCGTTCCGATTGCGCGAAGCGTGCAGGCTCCACCCGCGCTAGTCCCCGCTCGCCGGCCCAGCCTGTCCGAGGCATTTAGCGACCTTGCCCGGCCGGCCATCGATGTGGCACCGGCGCGGGGGGCGGTCGATATCCGGCGGATCAAACCGGCACGCGAAGTCGCCGCCAATGCCGTCCCGGCCAAGCAAGCGCTGCCGCACCATCCCAGCCGCATCTGGGTGCAACTCGCCACCGGACGCGACAAGTCGGCGCTTAGCTTCGACTGGCGGCGGATGGCGCGTCAGGGCGAGGCGGCGCTGAAGGGCAAGCGGTCTTTCGTCAGCGCATGGGGCCAGACCAACCGTCTGCTGACTGGCCCGTTCGAAAGCGAGGCAGCGGCCAACGCCTTCATCGCGCAATTGCGCCGCGCCGATCTGGACGGGGCCTTTATCTGGACCAGTCCGGCTGGCCAGCCGGTCGATGCAGCGACCGCCCGATGACAGCCCTCCCTGCCTTTTCCACACCTTGTGAACAGTCTTGTCACGTTATGCGCAGTCAGCGATCCGCCGCGCATTGTGTCTTTGCCCCTTGCCGACGCATCCCACCGGCCATCGAGAGTTAAGAAGAATGGGTCTGATGAGTACGAGTGATGGACAAATCGGCCGCGACGAAGATGCGGCGCCGGTCGACATGCTCGCCTCGCTGTTCGAAGCGCGCGGCTGGCCGTATGAATTTGCCGGCGATGACGAGATTTCCGGCGAGGTTCAAGGCAGTTGGGCGAGCTATCAACTGCGCGGGATCTGGCGAGCGGAAGATCACGTGCTGCAGATAATTTGTCTGCCGGATATCCGTGTGCCAGATGAAAAGCGCGCTGCCACCCATGAAGTTTTGGCGCTGATCAACGAGCAATTGTGGCTCGGCCATTTCGATGTCTGGTCCAACTGCGGCGTGCTGCTGTACCGGCACGGCTTGATGCTGGGCGACGAAGGGCTGCTCAGCCCTGCCCAAGCGCAGCTCGCGGTGGAAGCGGCGATTGAGGAATGCGACCGCTTCTATCCCGCCTTTCAGTTCATTCTGTGGGGTGACAAGACGCCGGCGGAGGCACTTGCCGCCGCGCTGGTGGACGCTGCCGGCGAAGCGTAAGGAGCGCTTCGAACTTTCTGGATTGGAGAAAGCAGCGTGGATTCGATTCTCCTGATCGGTTGCGGCAATATGGGCGGGGCGATGCTCGCGGGTTGGCTGGCAGGCGGCCTCAATCCGGCGCGCTTCACTGTGGTCGATCCGCTGCTGGCGGAGGCACCCGCCGGCGTCACCTTGCTGAGAGAGCTGCCGGACGGCGCATTTGACGCCATTCTGCTCGGGGTGAAGCCGCAACTGCTTGGCGATGTTGCGGCCGGTGTCGCTAAGCTGGCGAAACCGGGTACGCTGCTGCTGTCAATCCTGGCCGGCGTAGAACTCGCCAGCCTCGCCGCTAGGTTTCCGGACGCGGACGGGCATGTGCGGATTATGCCGAACCTTGCCGCCGCCATCGGCAAATCCCCGATCGCGCTCGCCGCTCATAGCCTGGACGAGGCTGCGAAAGCGTGCGTCACCGGCCTTATGGCGCCGCTCGGCACGCCGGAATGGCTGGGTGAGGAACTCTTCGACGTGGTCACCGCGCTGGCCGGCTCCGGTCCGGCGTTCGTCTACCGGTTCATCGATGCGCTGGCCGCAGGGGCGAGCGCGCTCGGCATGCCGCCAGATCAGGCCGAGCGGCTGGCTTTGGTGATGGTCGAAGGGGCAGGGGCGCTGGCCTCCGGCTCTCCGCATCGGCCTGGCGAGCTGGCGCGCCGCGTC
>JANONQ010000089.1:0-6287 GCA_031420935.1 Novosphingobium sp.
GGAGAGCGACTGGCGCGCGAAAATGCCGCGGTTTCGCGGCGAGGCCGGCGCGCAGAACTACGCCTTGGTCGAGGCGCTGCGAGTGTTGGCGACAAGCAAGGGGCACACGGTCGGCCAGCTGGCGATTGCCTGGGTGCTGCATCAGGGCACCGATATCGTGCCGATCCCCGGCACAAGGCGGCTCGACCGGCTGGAGGAGAACATCGGCGCGGCGGAGGTGGAGCTTTCCGCCGCCGATCTCGCCGCGATCGATGCGGCGTTCCCCAAGGACGCTGTGGTGGGCGGACGCTACGCGTGACGGCGCTGGCCGATCCGGTGGCATTATCAGGATCTGGCTGGGTCCAACTTTGGCTCAGCGGCCTTTGAACTCCGGCTTGCGCTTCTCGCCGAACGCCTTGACGCCCTCGACGAAATCCTCCGTCCGGCTGGCGTCGCGCTGACCCAGCCGCTCGTTGATCAGCGCGGTCTCCAGACTTGCATCCTCGGCCGCCCAGGCATTGCGCTTGATCAGCGCCAGTGAGGCCGGACCGCCGGCGAGGGCTTGAGCGATCGCCATCGCTGCGCTTTCCACCTCGTCGTCGGGCACCAGCTTCGTCACCAGGCCCCATTCGAGCGCCTGCTGACCATAAAGCCGCTCGCCCAGCAGCATCAGCTGCATTGCGCGCACCCGGCCGACCGCGCGACTGAGCAGCCAGGACGAACCGCCGTCCGGCACTAGCCCGACATGCCGAAAAGCCTGGAGGAAATAGCCGCCCTCGCCGCAGACAATGATGTCGCCCGCCATGGCGATGCCAGCGCCGACACCTGCTGCCGGGCCGCGGACGGCGGTGACGATGGGCAGCTCCATGCATTTCATCGCGACGATTACGCGGTTGAATGCCACGTCGAGCAGTGAGCCGACATCGCGCATCGGGTCGGTGAGCATAGCATTGGCGCTTGCGAGATTAGCGCCCGAGCAAAAGCCCTTGCCCTCACCGGTCAGTAGGATCGCGCGTGCCTCGCCGGCCGCCCGGTCGAGCGCTGCGATGAGTTCGCGGCCCATAAGCTCGCTGCCGGCATTGAGCGTGGCGGGATCGTTGAGCGAGATGCGGGCGACGTCGCCGCTCAGCGAGTAAAGGATTTTTTCGTAGGTCATTGGTGCAGCTCTCCCGCAGAATTGTCGCCGGCCATGGGCGCTGATCCTGTCATCCATTTGAGCCCGGAATTCCGTATCCGGCAAGCGCTCTGTCCACCCGCACGTTACCGCCGCCGCCTGGCCGCACATTCCGCTCGGCACCGATGCCAAGCTGCAGCACGTGGGGGTAGGCCGCCGGACGGGCGCTGGCATCGTCGAGCCTGGCAAACTGGTCGCCGGTGAGCCGCAGGTCGAGCGCGTCAAGGCTGCCTTCCAGCTGCTCGGCGGTACTCGCGCCGACGAACAACGTGGCGACGGTCGGGCGTTGCAGCAACCAGGCCAGCGCGATTTGCGAGTGACTCGCGCCGCTCTCCCGGGCGATATCGCCAAGGCTGTCGATGATGTCGTAAAGCTGGCCTTCTGGCAAAGCGCCGAGAGCGCTGCTCGTTCGCGGCATGGTGCTGAGCGGTGCGCCCGCGCGGCCATATCTGCCAGAAAGCACGCCGCCGGCAAGCGGCCCCCAGATAAGGCTCGCAACGTTCTGATCCGCGCCCACAGGCAACAACTCCCATTCGCTGTCGCGCACCGCCAGCGAATAGGCGATCTGGTGCGAGACAAAGCGCGCCCAGCCGTTCCGGTCGGAAGCGGCGAGCGATTTCATTAGCTGCCAGCCCGCGTAGTTCGAGCAGCCAATATAGCGGACCTTGCCTGAGCGGACCAGATCGTCGAGCGTGGACAGAGTTTCTTCAACCGGGGTGCGCCCGTCGAAGCAATGGATCTGGAACAGGTCGATGTAGTCCGTGCCGAGCCGTTTCAGGCTGAGCTCGCAGGCCGCGATCAGATGGTGGCGCGTGGCACCGGTATCATTCGGGCCGGACCCGCTGCGCAGGCCCGCCTTGGTGGCGAGCAGCACCTGACTGCGCCGCTTTGCCAGGATCTTGCCGAGCAGTTCCTCGGAGCCGGCGTAGCTGTTGGCTGTATCGAAGAAGGCCGCGCCGCGCTCAATCGCAATATCGGCCAAGCGCGCGGCGGTCTTTTCGCCGATGCCCTCTGGCGGATTGGCCTCGGCGCGGAAATTGGCGGTGCCCAGGCCAATGACCGGCACGTTCAGTCCTGAAGCGCCCAGCGATCTGTAGTCCATCTGCCACTCTCCCCCGTCCCCGCCTGTCGAACGTTGCCACGGTAATGCGTGTCAGACAATTGCCGCTGCATCGTCAGGAAGCAAGTGGGGCGACCCGGCGAGCGCAGTTAGCATCCGGCTGATTGACCGGACGCTAACATTGGTTATGATATTTCCTACAGAAAACCATATAGGTTATACACGCTGCTCTTGCGATTCGCCGAGGAGCTGAAATGCCAGCATCACCAATACAAAGCGACACTTACAGGCTCGCCCAATGAGCGTCGACATCATCGCAAGGGTGCTGGTGCTGGCAGCAAGCCCCGCTCCATCGACCGCTGAGGCAATCCCTACCTTGCGTCTGGCAACGTCGGTCGGAGTTATCCAGACCAGCGGATACGCGACTCCAGGCATTGGCGCCGGCATCTATGTCGCCGATGGGCTAGCCAATGCCGCGCTGGCCGCCGCGCACCCGCGGTTCTGCAAGGCGGATGCATCTGGCCGTTATTTCCGGCTGCTGATCCCCGACGACGGGCTGGTGCCTGTCGCCTGCGCCGGGGTGGCTGGAACCGCCTCACCAATCCACACCAGCAACCACCAGCCCGGTCTCATGGCGGCGATACTCTATTCCGAGGCCGTCGGCGGCAAGGGGATCAGTCTCGAACCCAAGCATTATTCAGTGTGGGTGCCCAATAGGACCATCGCCAATAATGACTGGTCAGACTTGTCTGGAGCGCGGGGCATTCCGTTCGCGCATACATTGGCGCTCACCGTTTCCTTCAATGGCGCAACCTTGTGGCGGCGGGCACCGCTGGGGGCCGATCCCACGGTTGCGGCCAACTGGCAGATTGTTGCTGGAACACTCTGGCGCGGCGGCTCGTTCTTCCTGCAACCGCGCGTGGCGGCAGCCCCGGCCAATTACGCCGACCGTGCACACATCACCTTGCGGAACGGCTTCATTATGGGCGGCATCCCGCGCGGGTCAATTTACAGCGGCGCATCCTATGCAACGCTGGCCGCGCCCGACTGCTGGGACGTCAACGACAAATGCATTGCCCAGCTACCCGACCAGTTCAACGGTACCGTGACCTTGACCGATATGGAGCTCGACGGGTTCCGGGGCGAGATGATTTACGGCACCAACGACGTCACCTCGGCGCTGCTGATCGACCGGGTTAAGGTCAGCAACACCAACGCACAGCCGCTCAACCCCAACGGCACCCGGCTTAATGCTCGCGGGTTCGAGGCCCATACGCTCGGTTGGGCGCTTGAGGGCTTCGGCGGCGAGAAGGGCTATCTGCAAGGCGTCATCCGCAACGCGGCCGGCGGCGGGTTCATCCAAGGCGGCAAACCTTTCCCCGGAACTCTCTACGCCACCCCAACCCGGTTGGTCGCTACGGAAGTTCCGTATTTCACCGTCGATCTTGAACTGCGCAACTGCGGCACCCTCAACATCGGCTCATGGCTGCGCGGTAAGCTGGCCTTCACCGATTGTAGCTTTCACATCGGCAACGGCGGCGCGGTGCCTTCCTGCTACGATGTCGATCTGGCAATCAGCAACACGATAGACCAGTCCGTCACCATCCAGCCCTACCTCAGCGGCACGTCCAACACCGCTCTGGACATGAAAACCGACAATATCCGTTTGGATATGACCTATCTGCGCACCAAGGTGGCGGCGCTGGCCGGGCGCAAGTTTATGAATCCCCTAGCCATCTACGGCTCGATGGGGCCAAACATCATCGTGCGGACGTTCTACCAGGGCGGGGATATCACCTCGCCGCCCATCGATGGCAACCCTGCGGCAACGCTTGATTACAACCCGCGCTTTGAGGGCGATGTTTTCGACCAGTCATGGGCAGCGACCGGCGCTGGTACGGCGGTTCAGAACATGGAAACCACCCCGCTGCTGGCGCGGCGCTTGCCTGTAACGATGCTGTCGAAAACCACCGCCAATGCCACCATTGTCTGCACCCTGCCAACCACCAACCTGGTGGCAGGACACAAGCTGCGGCTCTACAGCTACGAGGCCAACGGCTACTTCGTCTTTGCCAGCAGCTCTAACGGCGGTCAGATACGCGGCGACGGTGTGGTTATCCGCTCCAGCCAGTTCGTCGATCTCGAGTTCGACGCCTACGAATGGCGGGTGACGCGGGTGCCACCGCCGATGCAACTGACGGTGGCGACTTTGCCGGTTGCGGGAGCCGCGCTCAAGGGCCTTAAGGCGTTCGTTACCGACGCCCTAACCCCGGCTTACGGGGCAACCGCGGTCACAGGCGGCGCGGTCTATACGCCGGTCTATTGCGACGGCGCGGCCTGGAAGGTCGGGTGAAGGCAGCCTGGTGCACCCCGGCCGGGGCGAGTTTGCCGGATAGGAGCGAGGCCTTATCCCTGCATCGTTCAATCAAGATTGGGCCGCAGCCAGCGCTCAGCCGCGGCCAGTTCGATACCGCGCCGCGCAGCGTAGTTTTCGAGCTGGTCGCGGCCGATCCGGGCGACACCGAAATATTCAGCCTGGGGGTGGGCGAAGTAGAAGCCTGAAACCGCCGAAGTCGGCAGCATCGCCTGGCTTTCGGTCAAGGTGATACCGGCGTTGGCGGTGGCGTCCAGCAGGTCGAAAAGGATTGGCTTGAGGCTATGATCGGGGCAGGCGGGATAACCCGGCGCGGGGCGGATGCCGCGGTATTGCTCGCGGATCAGCGCATCGTTGGTCAGCTGCTCGCCAGGCGCATAGGCCCACAGTGTCGTGCGGACATGCTGATGCAGGCGCTCGGCAAGGGCCTCGGCGAAACGGTCGGAGAGCGCTTTCAGCAGGATATCGTTGTAATCGTCGTGCGCCGCCTTGAAGCGGGCGAGGTGCGGCTCGATGCCGTGAATGCCGACCGCAAAACCGCCGATCCAGTCGCCCGCCGGATCGATGAAATCGGCGAGGCAGTAATTGGCGCGGGTGCGGCTCTTGCGGATTTGCTGGCGCAGGAACGGGAGGCGGATGTGCCGTTCTTCCTCGACCAGGTGGATCATCACATCGTCGCCGCCGGAATCCATCGCGCGGGCGCAGGGCCAGAAGCCGCAGACCGCCTTAGCCGTCAGCCATTTTTCCGCGACGATCCGGTCAAGCATGGCCTGCGCATCCGCGTAGAGGCCGCGCGCGCTTTCACCGACTAGCGCATCGTTGAGTATCGCCGGGAAATTACCCGCCAGCTCCCAGGCGCGGAAGAAGGGCGTCCAGTCGAAACAGGCGCGCAGGTCAGCAAGATCCCAGTCGGCGAAGCTGTGCAGGCCGGGCTGTTCGGGGGGCGGTGCCTTTTCGCTCATGTCGGCCTTGAAGCCATTGGCGCGTGCGTCGGCAAGGCTGAGCAGTACCGATTGTTCCTTGCCCGCGCGGACATCGCGCATGTGCTGGTATTCCGCCGCGGTTGCCGCAACGAAGGGATCGCGCTGGGTGTCTGACAATAGCTGACTGGCAACTCCGACGGCGCGGCTGGCATCGAGCACGTGGATCACCGGCCCATCATAAGCCGGATCGATCCGCAGCGCGGTGTGGACCTTGCTGGTGGTCGCCCCGCCGATCAGCAGCGGTATCGTCAGTCCGGCGCGCTGCATCTCTTCGGCAACGGTCACCATCTCATCAAGGCTGGGCGTTATCAGGCCGGACAGACCGATGATGTCGGCATCTTCGCGGATCGCCGTCTCGATGATCACTGACCACGGCACCATGACGCCCAGGTCGATCACTTGATAGCCATTGCATTGCAGCACGACGCCGACGATGTTCTTGCCGATGTCGTGAACATCGCCCTTGACCGTGGCCATGACGATCTTGCCCTTGGGCCGCGCGCCGGGCTCCTTCGCCGCTTCGATGAACGGGATCAGGTAGGCCACGTCCTTCTTCATCACCCGGGCGCTCTTGACCACCTGCGGCAGGAACATCTTGCCGGCGCCGAAGAGGTCGCCCACCACCTTCATCCCGTCCATCAGCGGACCTTCGATGATCCGCAGCGGCTCGTCGTACTGCTGGCGCGCCTCCTCGACGTCGGCCTCGATGAAATCGAC
>JANONQ010000090.1:0-2959 GCA_031420935.1 Novosphingobium sp.
CGCATCATTGCTCCTTCAGCAGGCCGAGCAGCGTGGGAATGTCGGTCTCCATCACCACCCCGATGTGCTGGTGGAGAATCTTGCCATTCCCGTCGATAATGAAGGTTTCCGGCACGCCCGAGGAACCCAGCGCGACCTGCACCCGGCTATGGTCGTCAAGGCCGATGCGCGCATAGGGATTGCCGTTTTTGGCAAGGAAGGCCTGCAGGGCGGGTGTCGTGTCGTGCACGGCGATGCCGTCGACCGGGACGCCCATTGCCTGCAAACGCAGCAGCACCGGAATCTCCGCGACACAAGGCAGGCACCAGCTGGCAAACACGTTGAGCAGCCGCGGCTTGCCGGTTTGGTAATCGGCAGTGCGGGCGCCTGGCTGGCCGGGGATTGCCGGCGGCGCGGTGAATTCGGGCAGCGGTTTGCCGACCATGCGCGAGACGATGACATGGTCCGTGGGCTTGCGCAGGCCAAGGTAGAACAGACCGAGCAGCAGCAGCCCGAGCATGAACGGCAGCCAGAGCAGCCATCGCCGCGTCATGCCGGGGCCACCTGTGCAGGGGCGGGGTCGGATGCGGGTGCCGGTGCGGGCGCAGGCTTGCCGACGATATCGCGTCTCACCCGGCCGATCAGCGAAAGCATTCCGCCCAGCGCAATCATTAACCCGCCCAGCCAGATCAGCGTGACGAACGGCTTCCACCACATCCGCACCAGCCAGCGGTTGCCGACCGCCTTCTCACCGATGGTGAGGTATAGCTGGCCGTTCCAGAAGGTCTTGATCGCGGCCTGATTGGTCAGCATCGGCGGGTCGGTGAACTGGTGGAGCTGCGGCGCCATGACGAAGGGCGCGCCATTGCCCTTGCGCACCGACAGCACCGCATCGAGCACCGCGTAATTGGGCCCCGGATAATCGCGCAGCCCCGCGAAGGTCACCGCGAAGGGGCCGATCGCGCGGGTCTCGCCCTGTGCCATCGCCACCATGTTTTCCTGCGTGAAAGCACTGTCAGAGGCCATGCCGGCGATGCTGACCGCGCAGCCGAGATGGGCAGTGATCATGCCGAAGGTATACAGCGGCGTGCGGGACAGCTTGCGCTTCCACAGCGGTGCAAGGCTGGCCACCGCGACAATGGCGGCGGCGACCAGCCCAAGCAGCGGCAGAATGCCAATCCGCCCGGCGAACAGCGCCAGCGCGAGCAGCGCCGCCGCGCCGGCCAGCAGCGCCAGCGACACGCGCGAGAGCACCAGCTTGGGCCGGTCGGCTCGCCAGCGGATGAGCGGCCCGGTGGCCATGATCACCATCAGCATCAGCGCCAGCGGGCCGGCGGTGGCGTTGAAATAGGGCGCGCCGACCGATATCTTGGCGCCGGTCGCGCCTTCGAGCGCCAGCGGATACAGCGTGCCGGCCAGCACAATGACCAAGATCACCGTCAGCAGCAGATTGTTGGCCACCAGCGCCGCCTCGCGGCTGACCGGCTCGAAGCGTTTGCCTTCGCTGACCGTGCCGATCCGCAGCGCGAACAGGGCCAGCGCCCCGCCGATATAGATCGCCAGCAGCGCCAGGATGAAGATGCCGCGCTCTGGATCGACCGCGAAGCTGTGAACGCTGGTGAGTATGCCCGAGCGCACCAGGAATGTCCCGACCATCGACATCGAGAAAACCAGTACCGAGAGCATGACCGTCCAGGCACGCAAGCCGTCGCGGGCGGCCAGCACGCTGACCGAATGGAGCAGGGCGGTGGCCGCCAGCCACGGCATCAGCGAAGCGTTCTCGACCGGATCCCAGAACCACCAGCCGCCCCAGCCCAGCGTGTAATAGGCCCAGTAGGAGCCGGCGGTGATGCCCACGGTCAGGAAAATCCACGCGCCCAGAATCCACGGCCGCATGGCGCGGGCGAAATCGGGGCCGACATTGCGGGTCACCAATGCGCCCACCGCGAAGGAAAACGCCGCCGACATGCCGACATAACCGGCGTAAAGCGTCGGCGGATGGAAGGCGAGGCCGGGGTCCTGCAGCAGCGGGTTTAGCCCCTGACCCTCAGTCACGCCGGTGATGCGGGCGAACGGGTTCGAGGCGAACAGCAGGAAGGCATAGAAGCCGAGCGCAATCGCGCCTTGCGCCGCTAGGGTCGCGGCTTTGGTGTCGGCGCGCAGCTTGCGCTCGAACAGCGCGATGGTCGCGCCGGCCGCGCCCAGGATCGCCACCCACAGCAGCATCGAGCCTTCGTGATTGCCCCAGGTTCCGGCGATCTTGTAGATCATCGGCTTGGCCGAATGGCTGTTGGTCGTCACCAGCAGCACCGACATGTCGGACCGGGCGAACAGCGCGATCAGGCAACCGAAAGCCACCGCGACCAGCGCCGCCTGGGCTACCGCAACCGGTCCGATGGCCGGGGCAAGGCCTTGCGAGCCGGGCGTTTTGCCCAAACCGCTTAGTGCCAGTAGGCCAAGCGCTAGCTGCACCAGCGCCATCGCCGCCGCCAGCCACAGGGCGGCAAGTCCCGCCTCAGCGATCACCAGCCGACCCCGGCATGCTTAACCATAACAGTCTCCAGGCTGCGCGCCGATTCGGTCGCGGCAGCGCGGCCCTTAACCGCTTTCGGCGTCGCTGTTTAGCGTAGTGCCACTGTCGATCTGCAAACGCTGGCATTACCCGGGCAAAACCGGCATGGAGCGGGCTGCGATCCACACCGGGCAGACCAACTTTTTCCGACCATGCACGCTTACGCCAATCCTGCCCGTTTCCTGCGCATCGCGCGCTGGCTGACGCCGCTACTCCTGCTCGCGGGCATGGCGCTGACGGCCGCCGCGCTCGGCTGGGGTTTGTTCGGGGTGCCTCCCGACCGCCTGCAGGGCGAAACGGTGCGCATCCTGTTCATCCATGTTCCCGCTGCCTGGCTCGGCATGGCCGGCTGGATGGCGATTGCGGCGGCGAGTTTCACCGAACTGGTCTGGCGCCATCCGCTGGCTG
>JANONQ010000091.1:0-2073 GCA_031420935.1 Novosphingobium sp.
TTATCCGGTGACGTTGAAGGCGATGGAAACGACCATGCCGCGGCCGTTCTATCCGGGCGAAGAAGCCTGGGAAACCGTGGTCTCCGGACCGTTGCAAGCCATTCAGCTTGGCGAAAAGAGCGTCGTGGACGGCCTTGCCGAAGCCGACGCTGCCGTAGCCAAGCTGCTGTCCCGCTAAATATTGGGACAGGCCCAAGAATAGGACAGCAACATGACACACACGACAACCATCCTTTCTCGCGGAGGCGAGTCAGAGGCCCACCCCAGACCATCGGGGTGGGCAGCGGCCCGGCGCAAATTCGGGCCTTTGCTCCCGATGGCGCCGGGGATGCTGTTCCTGTTCTTCATGTCGATTTACCCGACCTTTTACTCGTTGTTCATTTCGCTGTTTCGCTGGAACCTTGCGGACCCGAGCCGCGCCCGGTTCGGCGGCTTGCACAATTATGTCCTGCTGCTGACCGATATAACGTTCTGGAACGCGGTGCTGGTCACCTTCATCTTCGTGGCTGCCGCCGTCTCGATGGAACTCGTGCTTGGGCTCGGCATCGCACTCCTTTTTTTCCACCGCTTTCCGGGCGACCGGTTTCTCCGCGCCGTGCTGATCCTGCCGATGGTGGTGGCGCCGGTCGTGGTCGGACTCCTGTCGCGCTACATGCTCAACGTGCAGTTCGGCGTGGTGAACTTCCTCACCGAAAGCATGGGGCTGGGCCGCATCGACTTTCTCGGCGATCCCGCCTGGGCGCTGGGAACGCTGATCGTCATCGATATCTGGCAGTGGACGCCCTTCATGTTCCTGATCATGCTGGCGGCGCTGCAAGGCGTGCCAGAAGACATTATCGAGGCGGCCAAGGTCGATGGCGCGCGCTCGGTCCGCATCTTCTTCGATCATATCCTGCATCTGATCCGCTATCCGGTAGCAGTGGCGGTGGCGCTGCGGATGATCGATGCATTCCGCGTCTACGACATCATCTTCATGACCACGCGCGGCGGGCCGATCGACGCCACGCAGACGCTTTCCTGGCAGATCTATGACGCGGGCTTCAAGTCGCTCGATATCGGCTATGCCGCCGCCTATTCGTGGCTGATGCTCATCATCGTGGTGGTGACGGTGACCCTGACACTCAGGCTCCTGATGTCCGATGGAGATGCCAAATGAGTACGATTGCCGTGACCCCGGCACGGCATTCGTCGCGGCGGACGCGCGTGATGGTAACGGTCGCTGTCCGGGCTCTGGCCGCGCTCATCGTGTCGCTGATCTTTTTTGCGCCAATCTACTGGATGATCATGACGGCGTTCAAAACCGGCAACGAGGCGTTCACGGCGGCGCCGAGCCTGTTTGTGTGGCCGAGCCTCGAGAATTTCCGGCTGGTGTTCACCCAGAGCAATTTCGGGCTGGCGCTGAGTACCAGCCTGTTCGTTGCGACGACCTCGACGATCCTCTGCCTGATCCTGGGCGCAAGCATTGCCTATCCGCTGGCGCGGGTGAAGATGCGCGGCCAGAAGCATGTGGCGTTCTGGATCCTGTCGCTCAGGATCATTCCGCCGATCGCCACGATCATCCCGCTGTTCCTGTTGCTGCGGACGGTGGGGCTGACCGGTTCAATCTGGTCGCTGGTGGTTGTCTACACCTACATGAACCTGCCACTGACGGTCTGGCTGCTGCGCGGGTTCTTCGCCGACATACCCAAGGAGATCGAGGAGGCCTCGTTCGTCGATGGTGCCAGCCGCTTCCGCACCTTTATCGGCATCACCCTGCCGCTCACCGCTCCCGGTTTCATCGCTACGGGCCTCTTGTGCTTCATTTTCGCCTGGAACGAGTTCCTGTTCGCCAACATCCTCACCGGCGCTGCCACGCATACCGCTCCCGTAGGTCTCACCGAATACGTCACACCCGTCAGCGTCGAATGGAACAAGATCATGGCCGCCGGCACGCTCGTGGTGCTGCCGGTCTGGATTGGGGCGCTCGCCGTGCAGCGCTACCTGGTGCGCGGACTGACCATGGGAGCGGTCAAATGAGCACCGTTTCCCCCGATACGCCTGCTTTCCGGAGCCCAGCCCTCATGCACACTCAAG